>CADBOV010000038.1 GCA_902796385.1 uncultured Lachnospiraceae bacterium | reverse complement strand
TTTCGCCATCACGCGTCGGTTTTCGTCATCACGCGTCGGTTTTCGCCGATCCCAACCTTGTCTCATTTACACGCTCTGGAAGAAGGCTTCGTAACCCTTCTCCGTCTCGTAAATATCCGCCTTGGAAGTCACCTCCCAGGGAGCGTGCATGGAAAGTACCGCAACACCGCCGTCGATCACTTCCATTCCGTATAAGGAAAGGATGTAGGCAATGGTTCCTCCGCCTCCCTGATCCACTTTTCCAAGCTCAGCTGTCTGATAGGACACGCCTGCCTGTTCCAGGATCCCGCGGATCTTACCGATATACTCGGCATTTGCGTCATTGGAACCACTCTTTCCTCTTGATCCGGTGAACTTGTTAAATACCATTCCTCTTCCGAGGAATGCAGCATTCTTTTCTTCAAAGCAGGATGCGTACAGCGGGTCATAACCGGCACTCACATCCGCAGAGATCATGCAGGAATTTGCAAGACATCTTCTTAAGGTAAGCGGATTCTTATCACCTGCCAGGCAGATCAGCTCTGCAACCACATTTTCAAAGAAGCGGGACTGCATACCGGTTGCGCCCACGGAACCGATCTCCTCCTTGTCCACAAGCAGTGCACAGGCAGTCTTCTTCAGTTCCTTCTGCTTCAGGATCGCAGCCAGGCCGGTATAAACACAGACCTTGTCATCCTGTCCGTATGCAAGGATCATGGAACGGTCCAGACCCATATCTCTCGGCTTTCCTGCAGGAACGATCTCCAGTTCGGCCGACATGAAGTCTTCTTCTTCGATACCGTACTTCTCTTTCAGGAATTCCAGCACCTGCTTCTTTACCGCGCCGTCTTCTTTCTTGTCGCTGTCCTTTTCATTTTTCTTTTCATCCTTCTTTTTATCCTTGTCGATGCGGATCGGGCAGGATGCGATCAGAAGATCCAGATTTTCTCCCTCAACGGCCTTTGCGGCATTCTTTGCCATCTGGTCCTGTGCCAGATGGATCAGGATATCCGTCACACAGAATACCGGATCATCCTCTTCCTCACCGATCACTACATTTACGGTAGTTCCGTCTGTCTTTGAAACCACGCCGTGGATGGCAAGCGGAAGTGTTACCCACTGGTATTTCTTGATCCCGCCATAATAATGTGTATCAAGGTATGCCAGATCCTGTTTTTCATACAACGGGTTCTGCTTTACGTCAAGCCGCGGGGAATCCAGATGCGCACCCACGATATTCATGCCCTTTTCCAGCGGCTCCTCACCAATCTGGAACAGTGCGATCATCTTTCCCATATTATTCGCATAAATCTTATCACCGGGCTTCAGCTTTCCGTTCCTTTCAAGCGCCTCTTCCAGTGAAATGTATCCGGCTTTCTTTGCTTCCTTGATGATATAAGCGGTTCCTTCCCGCTCCGTCTTTCCGTTGAACAGGTAGTCCTTATATCCGTCACAAAGTTCCTCGATCTTCTTCAGATCTTTTTTTCCATAGGTCTTCCATGCATTTTCCCGCTTCATACCCATATCTCCTTCAGACTTCTCTATTATCTTCACGGATCATTTCCGTCCGTTCATTCGTCTTTAATCCGCAATCTTAAAGTATCATTATACCATAGATTGCGCCGTTTTATCAAACTTTCCGGTTGTACGGACTCGGCGCCTTATGTGCCGAACCGTAGTGCCTTTCTCGGCCCGGCTCGCGCCTTAACCACGGGCGCCCATCGGTACCAGACTTCCTCTACACGATCATGGAGAGGCCGATCCTCTTGCGTTTCATATCCACGGAAAGGACCTTGACGGTTACCACGTCTCCGACGGAAACCACATCCAGCGGATGTTTTACGAACTTTTTGTTGGTCAGCTGGCTGATGTGTACCAGTCCGTCCTGGTGAACTCCGATATCCACGAATGCTCCGAAATCGATCACGTTTCTGACGGTTCCCTTCAGGATCATCCCTTCCGTCAGATCCTTCATATCCAGAACATCCGTCCGAAGTACCGGCTGCGGCATGTCGGCACGGGGGTCACGGCCCGGGCGTGTCATTTCTGCTACCATATCCCGAAGCGTCGGTTCTCCGATCCCCAGATCCTCCGCCGTCTTCTTGTAATCATTTATGAAGATGACTGCCTTTCCTTCCCTTACATCCTGCAGGGAGAAATTGCAGGCCTTCATCAGACCGGCTGCAGCCTCATAGCTCTCCGGATGTACTCCGGTATTATCCAGCGGGTTGCTGCCGTTCCGGATCCGGAGGAAACCGGCACACTGCTCATATGCCTTCGGTCCCAGCTTCGGAACTTTCAGCAGCTGCTTTCTCTCGGTAAAGCCGCCTTCCTGCTCCCGATAAGCCACGATATTCTTTGCGATGGGCTTTGAGATACCGGAAATGTATTCCAGCAAAGATGCGGATGCCGTATTCAGATCGACTCCGACCTGGTTTACGCAGTCTTCCACAACGCCACCCAGCGCATCCTTCAGTTTCTTCTGGTTCATATCGTGCTGATACTGACCGACACCGATGGATTCCGGCGTGATCTTAACCAGCTCAGCCAGGGGATCCTGCAGACGACGTGCGATGGAGGCAGCACTTCTCTGTCCCACATCAAACTCCGGGAATTCCTCTGTTGCCAGTTTGCTGGCGGAATAAACCGAAGCACCGGCTTCATTGGTGATCACATATGCGATCTGTCTTGCAGGTTCTTCTTTCTTTATCTCATCCAAAAGCTCGGCAACGATCTGCTCGGACTCACGGGATGCGGTTCCGTTTCCGATGGAGATCAGGTCGACCTTATATTTGCGGATCATTTTCTTAACCGTATCCTTGGCGGCACGGATCTTCACGGGATTTGTGGGTGCTGTCGGATATACAACCGCCGTATCCAGCACCTTTCCGGTGGGATCGGTCACTGCCAGCTTACAGCCGGTACGGAATGCGGGATCCCAGCCAAGCACCGTTTTCCCGGCGATCGGCGGCTGCATCAGCAGCTGACGCAGGTTCTTTCCGAACACGGTGATCGCACCATCCTCGGCATTTTCCGTCAGCATGGAACGGATCTCCCGTTCAATGGCCGGAGCGATCAGACGGTGATATGCATCTTCCACAGCCTCTTTCAAATAAACTGCTGTTCCGGCTGTGGGCTCCATGATCATCTGTTTCTCCAGATACCGAAGGATCTCTTCCTCCGGAGCTTCAATGGTAACAGTCAGCACCTTCTCTGCTTCACCGCGGTTAAGCGCCAGAACCCGGTAGCCCGTGATTTTGGAAAGCGGCTCCTGGAAATCATAATAGGTCTCATAAGGAGTCTCCTGCTCCGGATCCTTTGCAAGGGATTTGATGATACCCTTCTTCATGGTTCTCTCACGGATCTCGGTCCGGAAGTCCGCCTCATCCGAAATACTCTCCGCGATGATATCCATAGCTCCCTGGATTGCCTCCTTCGCGGATGCCACTCCCTTTTCTTCGGAAATGTACTTCGCCGCCTCTGCTTCTACATCTGTAGAGGGCTGTTCCAGACAGATCAGATTTGCAAGACCTTCCAGTCCCTTTTCCTTTGCCACGCTGGCGCGTGTCTTTCTCTTCTGCTTATACGGGCGGTAAAGATCCTCAACCGCAACCAGTGTTTCAGCATCCCGGATCGCTTTTTCCAGTTCATCCGTCAGCTTCTCCTGTTCCCGGATGGAAGCGATCACGGCTTCCTTTCGTTCTTCCAGATTCCGAAGGTATGTGAGGCGCTCTCCCAGTGTACGGAGCTGCTCATCATTCAGTGTACCGGTAACTTCCTTCCGGTACCTGGCAATGAAGGGAATGGTACATCCTTCGTCGATCAGCTTTACTGCAGCCTCAACCTGCCAGCTTTTTACATCAAGTTCCTTCGCGATGATCTGTTCAATGTTCATTTATGCAATATCCTCCGTTTGTTCAAACTGACTATGATACAGTTCATGATAAAATCCACCCTGCCGAAGCAGTTCTTCGTGTGTTCCTTTTTCTATGATATTTCCGTCCCGCATAACCAGGATCATATCCGCTTCCTGTATGGTGGACAGTCGATGAGCCACAATAAAGCTCGTTCTTCCCTTCATCATTTTGGCAAAAGCCCTTTGGATCCTGTGCTCCGTCCGGGTATCGATGGATGAAGTCGCCTCATCCAGTATCAGCATCGGCGGCAGCCTCAGTACAACACGTGTGATACACAGCAGCTGCTTCTGCCCGATGGAAAGACTTCCTCCGTCCTCTCCCAGAACCGTATCGTACCCGTCCGGCATTCTCCGGATGAACCGGTCCGCATGCGTCAGCTTTGCTGCCTCGATGATCTCTTCATCCGTGGCATCCGGTTTTCCATATGCGATATTGTCCCGGACCGTTCCCTGTTTCAGCCAGGTTTCCTGAAGCACCATACCGTAATTACTTCTCAGGCTCTCCCTTGTGATCTTCCGGATATCCGTTCCGTCCACGCTTATGCTGCCGGAATCCACATCATAAAACCGCATCAGCAGGTTGATCAGTGTTGATTTCCCACATCCGGTGGGCCCTACGATGGCGATCCGCTTTCCCGGTTCCACATTCAGACTGAGATCCGTAAGAAGACTCCGGTTCTTATCATAGGAAAAAGATACGTGATCCAGCTGCACCGAGCCCTCTGCTTCGGAAAGCACCAGTGCATCACTGTCATCCGGGATCTCGGGCTTTTCTTCGATCAGTTCGAAGATCCGTTCCGCACAGGCTATGGAATTCTGCAGTTCCGAAATGACTCCCGTTATTTCATTGAATGGCTTTGTATACTGATTTGCGTAGCTCAGGAAGCAGGTCAGTTCCCCAACCGTCAGCCTTCCGGCTATGGCAAATCCGGATCCCACGATCCCGACGCCTGCATAGATCAGGTTATTGACAAACCGGGTTCCGGGATTCGTTAAGGACGAATAAAATGTTGCTTTCTTTGAAGCATCCGCCAGGCGTTCATTGATCTCATCAAACCGTTCTTCTGCGGTCTTTTCATATCCGAAGGCCTGAACCACCTTTTCATTCCCGACCATTTCTTCCACAAGCCCGGTCAGTTCCCCCCGTTCAGAGGACTGTTTCCGGAACAGATGAAATGTCTTCTTTGCGATAAAGGACGCCAGGAACAGCGAAGCCGGCGTGAGGATCACAACCAGCGCCGCGATCCATGCATTCAGCATGAACATGAATACCAGGGTAAAGAGAATCGTGGTCACTCCTGAGAACAGCTGGGAAAATCCCAGCAAAAGCCCGTCCGAAAACTGGTCGATATCCGTGATCAGTCTGGATACCACATCCCCGGTGGACTGCTTATCCAGATATTCCAGCGGAAGATTCTGCATATGATCAAATGCATTCGTCCGCATATCCTTTACAACATGAAAGACCACCCGGTTGCAGATCACGCTCTGCAGCCACTGGGTCAGGAAGGCACATCCCGTAAGGATCAGGAAAATTGCAAGGATCTCAGCCAGCAGCTTCATTTCCACATTTCCGGGGCCGATGATATGATCGATGGCCTGCCCAGCCAGAATCGGCGAATACAGCTGCAGGATCACGGTGGCAACGTTCAGCAGCATGACCAATGCCAGAAACGGCATATACGGTTTCAGATACCGGAGGATCTTCCGAAGGGTTTCTTTTCTATGCATCCCTCTTCACCTCCTGCCTCTGCTGTGAATTACAGATCTCCTGATATGTCGCACAGGTTTCCAGCAGTTCCTTATGTGTTCCGATTCCCGCGATCTCCCCATCCTCAAGAACAAGGATGCGGTCAGCGGCGCGAACCGTCGCCACACGCTGGGAAACCAGAAATGTTGTCATATCCTTTGTATGACTCCGGATGGCCTTCCGAAGGGCTGCATCCGTAGCAAAATCCAGTGCCGAGGCACTGTCATCCAGGATCAGGATCTTCGGTTTTCTTACCAATGCTCTTGCTATGGTCAGGCGCTGGCGCTGCCCGCCGGACAGATTCCTTCCACCCTGACTGAGCACGGTATCAAGGCCTTCACTTTTCTGTTTTACAAAATCCTCTGCCTGGGCGATCCGAAGCGCTGCCCAGAGATCTTCCTCCGTGGCATTGGGATCTCCCCATCTTAGGTTTTCTGCGATAGTTCCGGAGAAAAGCACCGCTTTCTGCGGGACAAATCCGATCTTATCCCGAAGCTGTTCCTTCGGGTACTCCCGGATATCCACTCCGTCGATCTCGATTGTTCCCTCCGTGGCCTCGTAAAATCTGGGGATCAGGTTTACCAGCGTGGTTTTTCCCGAGCCGGTTCCGCCGATCACACCGATGGTCTCGCCGGGCATTGCCTGAAAGCTTACATGCTCCAACGCGGTTTCCCGGTTCCCGTGATATGCGATACCCACATCCCGGAACAGGATCCTTGCGCCTTTCTTTTCTGCCGCCGGTTTCTCCGGGTAATCGATCGACGGTGATATGGAAAGAACTTCTCCCACACGTCCGGCAGCCGCCATGGACTTGGTCATGGTAATGATCAAATTGGCGAGCTTGATCAGCTCCACCAGGATCTGGGACATATAATTCACCAGTGCAACCACCTGTCCCTGGGTAAGAGTCCCCGCATCAACATGGATGGCTCCGAAATGGATCAGGGCTGCGATCCCAAGGTTCACGATCACATAAGTAACCGGATTCATAAATGCGGAAACACGCCCCACAAAAAGCTGGGACTTCATCAGATGCGCGCTTGTCTCTTCATATTCTTTTCTTTCCTCATTTTCCCGATGGAAAGCCCGGATGACACGCGCACCGTTCATATTTTCCCTGGTCAGAAGCGTAACCCTGTCCAGGCGGTTCTGTACTCTTTTATATAGGGGGATTGATGCAAATGTAATGGAAAATACAACTGCGATCAGGATCGGAAGAACGATCAAAAAGATCCATGCAGTATTTACATCTACCGTAAATGCCATGATCACGGCACCGAATACGATAAAGGGAGAACGAAGGAACAACCGGAGCACCATATTTACACCGGTCTGAATCTGACTTGTATCGCTTGTCATTCTGGTAACAAGTGTGGATGTTCCCACCTCATCCAGTTCACGGTAGGAAAGACGATTGATATGGAGAAACAGATCCTTTCTCAGTTCCTTCCCCACTCCGCTGGCGGCGACCGCCGAAAAATACTGGGCGGTTATGGAGCATGCAACTCCGACTACGGCCAGAAGAAGCAGGATGGCTCCCATGGAATAAACCGTTCCTTTATTTCCGGTTCCGATCCCGTCATCGATCATTTTTGCAACGACAAGCGGCACCAACAGTTCAAAGATTGCCTCTAACATCTTGAACAGCGGTGCCATGATTGCCTGTAACTTATAATGTTTTAAATACCTTGCCGCAAGCTTCATAAATCGATCCGATACCCATAGAAACCCTTGCAGGTCAGTTTAAGTATTCCTTCAACAGTGCTACATTTTTATTCAGATCCGGTAAGAGAACGTCCATACCGTTGATCCGTTCGTTTGTATAACAGCCGTCCTCCGGGATACGATAGGTGTTACCCACATGGATTCCTTCCTTTGCAATGTAATAAACATAGCCGAGGATTTCCATATCCGTCATATCCGTAGCGAAATACGGAATCACTTCATTTACCAGATCCAGCTGTTCCGAAACACCCATTTCGGATACCTTGTTAAATGCAGCAGTCAGGACTTTTCTCTGTCGCTCCGTACGATCCCAGTCGGACCGTCCCACGTATCTGGTTCTTGAATATGCCAGTGCCTGGTCCGGTGAAAGTGAGTTCTTTCCGGCTTTCAGATACCAGGTCCGTTCTTCCAGACCGGCTTCCCGGTTCATGGCTCCTGCTGCTTCATTCAGATAATCCGCCTCATCCTGTGTCAGCTCAATCTCCAGATTTCCAACTGCTGTCATTGCCTGGATAAATCCTTCAAAATCCACCTCGATCGCGTTATCTATGGTGATACCGAAATCATTGGTGAGTGTCTTTTCAAGCAGGGGTACCCCGCCGAAATTATAAGCCGCATTGATGCGGTTATCACTGTAACCTTCGATCGGTACATACATATCCCGCATGAAGGAGATCAGTGTGATCTGATTCTTCTTTTTATTGATACTGCAAAGAATGATACTGTCGGAACGGGCCGGCTCCGTATCCTCCGGTCTCCGGTCCTGACCGATCAGGATGATATTCTTGATATCCTTATCTCTCTTAACACTCTGATACAGTTCTTCCCATTTTACTTCTTCCGCCTTGATGGTATCTTCCCCCGGCTCGGTGGAGCGTTCAAATACCTCATTTTCCCTGGAAACCGTATCCCGCTCTTTGATCCTGTTCACCCGGGACAGATAGATCTTGATCCCGATGAATGCAGCCAGACAAAGAACAAGCAGTGATGCACCGACAATGATCAGAGCCTTCGCCCAGGTCGGTAGTTTTTTCTTTTTCACATCGTGAACTATGGTCTCCGGTTCTTCCCCTGAGTCTTCTTTTTTATCTTCCGACTTTTTTTCACCGGATCTTTTTTTACTTTCATCTCCGGTTTTCCCGTCGGCTTCTTCCCCGGTTTTCCTGTCGGCTTCTTCCCGGATGTCTTTCTTCCCTTTTTTCTCGGCATCCCGGCTGACCTTTTCCCAGGTTTTCTGCTTTACATCATCGACGGACTTACCCGAATCTTTTTCTTTCGACCCATTCATGTTTTCCAGGTCATCAATGATGATATTTACTATATCCGACTCATCAGCTGCGCCATGTGTATCATCTGCGCCTGTATGATCAGGCTCATTCTTGGTGATATCCTTGTTATTCTCTTCGCTCATCTTTTTCTCCAGGCAGTTGAATTATTCCAAAGCAACGGGTTACAATATGGAACATTTACACAGAAACAGAGCCCCCGGAAAAACCGGAGGTTCTGCTATTCTCCGCACATAGCAATTTTTTTCAATGGGACTTAGGATTCCATCCCAAAATACTTTTCACAATGCTTCTTCAGCGCTTCAAAACTTTCATGACTGATCACATGCTCCATCCGGCATGCATCCTCAGTTGCGCTTTCTTCATCGACTCCCAGTTCGATCAGAAACCGGGAGATCACTTTATGTCTTTCATATATGGTTTCCGCTATCTTCTTTCCTTCTTCCGTAAGATAGATATACCCGGCATCCGTAACAGCGATCAGTTCCTTTTCTCTCAGATTCTTCATGGCAATGCTGACACTTGACTTCTTATAATCAAGCTCGTTTGCCACATCAACCGCACGTACTACCGGCAATTTTTCAGACAACATAAGGATCACTTCCAGATAGTTTTCCATCGATTCATTTGACTTGGTATTGTGCATGTCTTCCTACCCCCGGGAAAAGAACGAATCTACTAGTGAATGATTATACCAAAATCATTTTGATTAAGCAAGCATCCTCTTCTTCTGATAATCTTTACTGATGGAAAGGATTTCCTTCAGGAAACGGATGTATGGTTCCTGGAATTTCGGCTCCACATTTGCAGCCAGTCTTTCCAGCATTGCCTTCTCCCGATCCGGGTTATAAATGGCTTCTCCCGACTCGGCTTTGATCACTGCAACACAGTCGGCAAGCTCCATCCTCTCCAGAAAGAGTTTCTTCATCTGTTCGTCCACCAGATCTATTTTCTTCCTAACTTCAATCAGCTTATCATTTCCGCTTTCCATCGATCTTTCCTGTCCTTTCCGTTTTTCCCGTAATTAATCTGATTCTGTTCTTCTATTGTTCAGATCCGGCTATTCATCATCCGGTCTGTTCTCAGTTTCGATTCGCTTCATCATCCATTCCGTTCAATGATTCACTCCAGGTCCTCAAGCTCAGAGAGGAATGGCGACGGTCGAACCGCTTTCTTTCCGATCATTTTCGGAGTATATAAATACAGCCGTTCCGATGCCCTGGTGATGCCCACATAAAAGAGTCTGCGCTCTTCCTCGCGACCCTGGGGCGTACCGGATTTTTTATGCGGGATCACACCGTCGATACAGTCCATGATATGAACCTCCCGAAACTCCAGCCCCTTGGCGCTGTGAAGTGTCATCAGCTGTACACCCTTCTGTCCGTTTTCCCGCCGTTCCCTGTTCCGGTTCTCCTCCTGAAGGAGTCCGGAATAGGCAGTTTCATATTCAAAAAATTCCTCAAGTGTCTGATACGGTTCCGCCATGCCCTGCAGTTCATCCAAAAGATCCGTCAGTTCCTCCGGATCCATGGACCTGCGGTCCGCTTCTTCCATCAGCCAGTTCTCATAGAGGACGCCCTTCCTGATGTAATTGATCGCCATTGCCGGCGGAAGGCTCCGGATCCTTCTTAGCTGTCCCCGCAGCTTCTGCAGGTTCTGCTCCAGGTAACCCTGTCCCTTCACCTTTGCCGTAAGGCGGATCAGATCCACCGTATCACCTGTCAGCAGGTCTCTCCGAAGATACCGGACCGGTTTATTCATGAATCTGAGGAACCTTGCGCGCGAAAGATCCCCTGCCGCAAAATGCAGGTAATCCATCACCGGCATTACCGCCATATGATTGAACAGATTCGGAAGATAGTCCCGCATTTCATATGGGATTCCCTCGTTCCGGAGAAGAAAAGAAAGTCCCCTGGGATCCTTATTTGTCCGGAACAGAACCGCGATCTCTTCCGCCGGAACCCCATTCTTCAGTGCTTTTTCTATTCCCTTCAGAATCTGTTTATTCTCTTCTTTTTCATTTGCAGTCAGGATCAAATGTACCTTCTCGCCCGGAATCCCCCGGCCGGCAGACACAAGATCCTTTTCATATCGTCGTTTATTATTCCGGATCAGGCATGCCCCGGTATCCGTGATATACGAAGGGCATCTGTAATTGATATTCAGTACGATCCTTTTTCCATTGGGAAACTCCTCCGGAAATGTAAGCATAATGTCCGGACGTGCCCCGCGAAACCCGTAGATGGACTGGTCATCATCCCCCACGGCAAAAAGATTGTCCGCCGGATGTACCAGCAGTTTCAGGATCTCATACTGGATCCGGTTGGTATCCTGATACTCATCCACAAGGATAAAGGGATACATTTCCCTCAGCTTGTTTAAGATGTCCTCTCTCTCAGTGAGCAGTTCGTAGCACATCTGAAGCATATCATTGAAATCCAGACGGTTTTCCTGTTTCTTCCTGTCACGGAAGCGGTAATACACCTGCCGGAATTCATCCGCCGGAAGATCCGTACTGTAATAATCCTCCGGATCGATCATATCATTCGTGATCCGGTCCATCTGCTGCAGCACGGAAAGAAGAAGTTCTTCATTGTCACTATATTCCTTTGAAACGGAATTCAGGATCGACCGGACCATGTTATAACGTTCCTCTTCCCGAAGGACCACATCCGCCGGAAGCTTATACGCAGTCCGAAGAACCCAGTAAAAGAAGGCATGAAAGGTGGAGAATCTGACTCCACCGGACACATGCTCCATGGCATCATATCTTCTTTGCATGGATACGGCAGCCGCCTTTGTAAATGTGATCACAAGGATCTGTCTCGGGATCACTCCGTACCGGGTCACCAGATTCTTCACCCGGTGAAGGATCACCGTCGTCTTGCCCGACCCGGGAGTTCCGAGCACAAGAAGCGGCCCCTTATACCAGTCGATTGCCTGTTTTTGAGCTTCATTTAATGTCAAAATGTCCTTCTCCTGTGTGTCCAAAAAAGGAGCTGCCCCGTTTTCTTCCGACAGCTCCCAATCTGTTTAGTTTAGTATTCTATGCATTTGCTCCGCAGCACTTTTTATACTTCTTACCGGAACCGCACGGACAGGGATCATTCCGCCCTACCTTCGGCGGCTTTACGATCGTATGAGAAGACTTCTCCTTCTTATACAGTTCATCCCTCTTTTCCTTTGTATAAATGGCATCCCACTGCGGCAGGGTATACAGCCACTCTGCATTGCACTGTACCATATTCATGTACAGCTTCTCCGTATCGATCTCCAGTGTAAGGGGAGTATCCTCCTCCATATTGTCAAGATCGTTCGGCTCAACCAGGCTGTCGTTGATACCATCCAGGAAACCGGTCATGGTTTCAATATCCGTTTCGTAGGTTTCCGCAAGACTCTTTACGGTCCCTTCGATCTTCTGCTCCGGATGCTCCAGAATCTGCTCGTAAATTCCTTTTTCAATGATAAAATAATTCTTCCAGAATTCCTGCGCTTCCGGTGTTCTTTCATCTAATCCATATGCATGATCACGCCAGTCTTTCAGCAGTCCCATCTCTTATCTCCTTTATTTCAAATGTATGATCTCTGAAAACACAACCGACATTATAGCAAATCATCCCTGCCGTTTCAAGTTAAGAAAATGCTTTTTTTATCCAGAAGAAGAGATAAAGCAATACCGGATAAAGAATCGTGCAGAAAAGCACAGCCATCGTCAGTTTACTGCCCGTAATCAGGCAGACAAACAGCCAGATCAAAAGCCCCGCCATGATCACAAGTCCGATCACTGCAAATATGCGCTCCGCCTTTGTTCTCTGTCTCCTCTCAGGTACCCCTTCTCCGGATGTATCTTCTGTTGTTTCTCCGGAAGTGTTATCCGGCTCAGTATAGTTTTCCTTCTGATCCATATCCTTCATACTTCCTCTTATCACTTACATTTCTGTCCGGACCCGACCATCTTCCAATCCCGGTCACTATTCGATTTCCGGTCTGATCCGTCCCGGTCTCAGTTTCTGTCCGTTCCGGTCAGTTACTTCTGCTCGTCCTCTGACTCCTTCAGGAAACGAAGCCACTCGCTTACCTTTGCCTCACGCCCCTGTTCCGACGGATGATAAAATGTCATCCCCTCCAGAGCATCCGGCAGATACTGTTGTTTCACATAATGATTCGGGAAATCATGTGCATAAAGATATCCCGTATGCCCCATATCCTTAGCCCCGGAATAATGCGCATCCCGAAGATGCAGCGGAACCTCTGCGCTTCCGAATTTCTTTACCGCATCCGTTGCCGCAAAGATCGCATTCGTCACGGAATTACTCTTCGGCGCTGTCGCTACATAGACTGCGGCATGAGCCAGGATCAGCTGGGATTCCGGTAATCCGACCCGTTCAACTGCCTGGGCTGCGGCTACAGCAACCTGTAATGCCTGCGGATCCGCCATTCCCACATCCTCACTGGCACAGATCATGATCCTTCTCGCAATGAAGGTAACGCTTTCACCGCCATACAGCATCTTTGCAAGATAGTACACAGCTGCATCCGGATCCGATCCTCGCATGGATTTGATAAATGCGGAAATAATATCATAATGATTATCCCCATTCTTATCATATTTGATATTCCTGCGCTGGATGCATTCCTCGGCGATCTCCAGTGTGATACGGATCTTTCCGTCCTTCGGATCCGGCTCTGTTGTGAGGATCCCCAGTTCCACCGCATTCAGTGCATTCCGTGCATCTCCCTCTGCCATATCCGCGAGAAAAGAAACCGCTTCATCCGTAATCTCGGCATGAAATGCTCCCATTCCCTGTTCCTGATCATATACCGCTCTCCTGATCAGAACCTCAATATCCTTTTGTGTCAGGGGATTCAGACGGAAAACCGTCGATCTGGAAATAAGCGCGCTGTTCACCTCGAAATACGGATTCTCGGTGGTCGCTCCGATCAGCGTTACGGTTCCGTCCTCAACATAAGGAAGCAGGAAATCCTGTTGTGCTTTGTTGAACCGATGGATCTCGTCCACAAAGAGAATGGTTTTCCTGCCATACATTCCCAGCGTATCCCGGGCATTTTGAACAACCTCTTCCATATCCTTTTTTCCGGAGGTCGTTGCATTTATTTCTTTAAAATCAGCTTTTGTCGTATTTGCGATCACGTAAGCCAGTGTTGTCTTTCCTGTTCCCGGAGGACCGTACAGAATGACTGAGGATAAACGATCCGCCTCAATTGCTCTTGTTAACAGTTTTCCGGGACCCAGGATATGTTCCTGACCTACGACATCTGAAAGCTTCTTCGGTCGAAGCCTGCGCGCCAGCGGCGTTTCCTTGTCCGCCTTCTGTTCACGCATATAGTCGAATAGATCCATATTTCCTACCTTTGTTATCCTTCAACTACTCCAAGTTTACGGATGATGGAATCAAACTTCATTACATCGATCGGTTTGCAGATATAATCATCATAATCTTCGCTTGCATAGGATGCATCAAAATCCTCATCCAAAGCACTGATCATTACTACCTTGCAGCGGGAGATCCTCGGGATTCCCAGTTTACGTTCCGCATCACGAATGGATGCAAGCGCTTTATAGCCGTCAATCTTCGGCATCATGATATCCAGGCACACCAGGTCAAAGAAATTCTTCTCCGATGCTGCCGAAACGAATGTATCCACCGCTTCGATCCCGTCTGTTGTAAGAATCACCTCACCGTATCTTGACAACAGTTTTGATAAAAACTTTCCGCTCGCCTGATCATCCTCGGCTACTAAAACCCTCATACTGCACCTCCGTCTTTTACAATAGCTATCGTTTTGATCAACAGATCAATAAATAAAATGATTTCCTTTCGGAAGGAACCCTTCGGCGTTCCAAGCCGGCGCTTCAGACAAGCCACATGGATGTATCCGTAGACCAGATCCGACATGTTTTCCGCAACCATATCCGCCCTGATCTCTCCTGCATCCAGCGCGTCCTGGAAGAGCTTGGTTACATACGCTCTTCGACTGTTTGCTCCTTCGATCACCAACTCCCTGGTATACGAATTGTGAAGCAATTCCTCATACTGCAGCATCAACGTGGAAAGTGTATAATAATTCTCATAGTAGATCGCATAGTTCTCTACATATGCTTTTATTTTTTCCAAACAGTTTCCTTCTTTGGACTGTATCGTCTTTCGGATACTCTTATCAAACCTAAAATAGTACTCAACAACATCCACCAATAATTCGTTTACATCCCCATAGAAACGATATAAAAGCGGTTCAGAAAGATTTGCTTTCGCAGAAATCGTCTTCGTTGTCAGGTTGGATAGTCCGGATTCACTTATGATGTCAATGGCAGTGGAGATGATTCGATCTTTGGTCGAAATGAAACTCTCTGTCATCCCAAATCCCCCCTTGTTATACGATTATAGACATACTTACCCCATATTATTTACATTCTCCATATCTATTGTATAGGCTAAAGCCGGTTTTGTCAATTATTACTGAAAAAATCCCCTGAATATATGCACTTTTACAAAAACAAAAAAAGCCGGGAGATTTTCTCTACCGACTTTTTCCGGAATGCATTTGTAAACAATATCTCGTGAAATCTATAATTGAAAACTGAAAACCGTCACAAATGTATGGTGTTCTTTTGTAATATGATTATTTGATCACAGTTACGTTTGTTGCCTGAGGTCCTTTTTCTCCCTCAGTAACATCATACTCTACATTCTGTCCCTCTTCCAGAGTCTTGAAGCCTTCCATGTTAAGACCGGAGAAATGTACGAATACATCTTTTCCGTCCTCACCTGTGATAAAACCAAACCCCTTCTGATTGTTGAACCATTTTACTGTACCTTTTGCCATCTCAAATCCCTCCAAAATCATTAAATAACAGTGCTATCTTAAGCACTTCACACTTGTTAACTTTATCACAGCATATGGTTCACGTCAAGAGAAAATGTGTAAAAATATGTATTATTTCACAATTTCGCCCCCTCATTTTTAAATAATTTTCACATTATTTCCAACGCATTCCGATCCGGCTCATATCTGTACAACGAATCGGACAACACTTCCGTCTCCTCCAGCATGGAAGAATTCACATCCCGGATCAGCTCCTTCAGCCGGTCCACTTCATACTCCCGGTCAGCAGGAAGCACCAGAAGCTCATTGACACTGGAGGGGATCACATAAAACGGTTTCCCCAGTCTTTCATACACCTGATGCAGAAAATCCGGATACAGGATCACGGAACTTCCGAAAACACCTTTCCTGGTCCCCAGATAGAAAAACGGACTTTCCATTCCCCGGAACGCGTCTCTTGAGAATTCCAGAAGGATGTCCCCCAAAGGCTCGATTCTTCCGGGATACTGTCTGATGGTATTTGACAGAGCCGTTTCATACAATTCATCAAAACTTTTCCCCCACAGTTTCAGTACATAATCACTGATGTATATGGTACCTCTCCTTCCGCCGCATACGGTTTTCCACTTCATAAATATGACCAGATCCAGATACTTTCTGTGGGGATATTTCTTCATCATATTTTTGTTCTTCTCCTGATTCACCACATCCAGGACCAGATGGTCCGGAATATCCTCAACCCGGAACAGTTCCGTATCATCCGGCCGTATCGCATCAATAGCATAACGAAAGTCCGAGGCCAGACGATCCGCGATCCGTCCCCAGGTCTCCTCCGTCAGTTCTGCCGGATCCGGCGGCAGATAGGACTCCACATAGATACACGGGGCCATCTCCTGATCTTCCACTACAACCGTGATCCCCGTATAGATCTGTCCGTTATTTTTCTCGACTTCTTTTGAAAAAACAGATTTTACCGCAAGATCAGAAAGCCTCTCTTTGACCATGTCAGGAAGCCTGTCTTTTACAAAATCCTTAATTAAATTATGTTTCTGAAATTCTTTCACTTTCATTCCCTGATTTCTCTCCTTTTTCTCATACATAATGGGAAAGATCATTAAATGAAAGATGAAAGCGAAAAAGAAATA
>CADBOV010000037.1 GCA_902796385.1 uncultured Lachnospiraceae bacterium | reverse complement strand
GCGGGAGCCTGGAAAAACTGAAAGAGGGTCATCCGGATCAGATGATCATTCTTCCCTGCGATGTGAGAAACCCCGAATCCGTACAATATGCCATGGAAGCCGTCCGCGCTCATACCGGCAGGCTCGACCGGATCTTCAACAACGCCGGGATAGACCGGAAGACGGAATGGACGACTCTGGATCATACGGATGTGGAATTTGCGCTGGAGGTTTACAATACCAACGCCCTCGGTCCTCTAAGGGTCGTGAAGGCGGCAGGAGACCTGATCGGTCCTGGCACCTGCATCATCAACATTTCTTCGGAAGCCGGCGGAATCGAAGAGATGACGCTGGACTGCGGATATGGGTACTGCATGTCGAAAGTGGCACTTAACATGCAGTCAAAAATCCTGTATAATTGGCTTAAAGAAAAAGACGTCCATGTACTGGCGATCCATCCGGGCCGCATGCGGACCGGCATGAAAGGACCGGACAGTGAAATCGATCCTTGGGAGACGTCCGGAAAACTGATGGAGCTTCTGGAGCACCTGGATGAGCTTCCGGAGGGACAGATTTTCTTTAAATACACTGGGGAACCCATGAAATGGTGACAAAGATCAGGAGGAAATGAAATGCAGAAAATCAGACCGGTTCCAGGCAAGAACGGAGACAAGTACATTCCTTTTGAAAAACGGACGGGAGAAAGCTCGGTGGTATATTTTACCCGTGATCTTTCGGAAGAAGGATTAAAAAAGATTTATGACAAGGTTTCTTCGGTGATCACCGGAAAAACAGCTGTCAAGCTCCATACTGGTGAAGCCGAAGGTCCGAACATCCTGCCTCGTCCCTGGGTAAAAGAGCTTCTTGCTTCCCGCCTGCCCGAAGCATCGATCATTGAAACCAACACCTATTATGAAGGCAGCCGTTATACGACGGAAGCGCATCGGAAAACACTGGAGATCAATGGCTGGACATTCTGTCCCGTGGACATTACCGACGAAGAGGGTGTGACAACGCTTCCGGTAAACGGAGGCAAGTGGTTTACGGAGATGCATGTGGGAAAATCCCTTCCCACGTATGACTCGCTTGTGGTCCTGACCCATTTCAAGGGACATACCATGGGCGGTTTCGGCGGTTCCAACAAGAATATCGGGATCGGCTGTGCCGACGGCCGTATCGGCAAAAAGGAGATCCATACCGCCGCCGGTTCGTCCAATATGTGGAGTATTGCCGAAGAAGAACTGATGGAACGGATTTCCGAGAGTACCAAAGCGACCATCGACTATTTCGCACCCCATGTCTGCTACATCAATACCATGCGCAACATGTCCGTTTCATGCGACTGTGAAGGCACCGAGGCGGAGCCGGTCGTTACGCCGGACGTAGGCATCGTCGCTTCTCTGGACATCCTTGCGGCAGACAATGCCTGTGTTGATCTTTTGTACAACCTCCCGGACGGAGGCGGAAAAGCCATGATCGAGCGGGTGGAGACCCGCCACGGACTTCGCCAGCTCAGCTATATGAAGGAACTGGGAATGGGCAACGACCGCTATACTCTGATCGATATCGATCATGACGATGCCGAGATCACGGCAGCAGAAGCTGTAAAAGATATCAAGCCGGAATGGGTTCCGGACCGGTACAATACCTTCTGGGGAAGGAATAAACACTGACAAATGACCGGATATGCCTTATATGATGCCGGTCCGGTCACGATCCTGAATCTTCTGGCAGAGAGATGAAAAATCCCGTAAACAGAGCAGATAATTGCTGCTTCCTGTTTGCGGGATTTTTTGAATGATTCCGGGAAATGACATTTTGATCCGATTTTTGTATAATTGAGAGGATATGAATTGCAAATTCTGTCAACAATACTATGATAACAGTAAACATACAGGCTGCGTAACTTTTCATTATCCTCAAAAAGGGGGGAAAACAGTGGAAGATAAGACATTCTACTTGCTGCTCCTGATCATGCTGGCTGTCATATTGATGGTATGTATTGTGATACTGGTAAGAAAGTGCAGATGGCTGATCATCAGAAACGAGACTCTGAGCGAAAATATC
>CADBOV010000036.1 GCA_902796385.1 uncultured Lachnospiraceae bacterium | reverse complement strand
TAAGGACTATGTCTATATCCCGCTGGGAGGAAACCGGAAAGGAAAGATAAGGACCGGTCTCAACAAGCTGATCGTCTTTTTCCTCTGTGGACTCTGGCACGGGGCAAACTGGACCTTCGTGCTGTGGGGGCTGTATCACGGCTTCTTCAGCTTTTTGGAGGAGTGCATCACCGGAATCCGGAAGCTTCCCCGGATCCTCGGGCATATCTATACACTGATCATCGTATGTATCGGTTTTGTGATCTTCCGTGCGGAAAACATCGGACAGGCCTTTCAAATGATCGGGAAAATGTTCAGCTTCTCTTCGTTTGACAAGGTATCGACTGCGATCCTGATGCAGCAGCTGACGCCGTTCTTCCTGGTAATGCTGGTGGCGGGAATCCTGCTTTCCATATACGGGGAACGACCGGTAAAGGCGATCCGGTCCGGTGCGATGAAGGAAGAACAGACAAAAAAGGAAGCGGTGGTACAGACGATATTCTATTTCCTGGGGATCCTGCTTTTGATGTGGAGTATTCTCCGGCTGGCGGGAGGATCCTATAATCCGTTCATCTATTTCCGCTTCTAGGCTGACGAAAGACAGACGGGATCCGGAGAATGACAGAATCCGGAAAACAGGCTTGATACGGAAGGAAATGAAACCTGCGGGACGGGACCGGGATGACAGTACTGCAAGTATAAACAGAACGGACTTTAGTAAGAAAGGAGGGGGCAGATTGAAAAAAATACAAATGATATTCCTGCTGATCGGAATGGCTGTCTGCCTGATTCCTTTTGCAGGAATGGCTTTCCGGCCTACAAATGAAACCACGGAGAACCGGACGATGACGGAGTTCCCCTCCCTTAAGGCGGAAGGCGGAGGACTGAACCGGCAGTTCCCCGGTCAGTTTGAAAAATGGTTTAATGAACATTTCGCATTCCGGAATGAACTGGTGTCTGCGGACAGTAAGATCATGGGAACCGTATTTCAGACATCCGCAGTGGACAGTGTGATCTACGGAACGGATGACTGGCTGTATTACAGATCCACACTGGGAGATTATCAGGGAACAAACCGGATGAACAGCCGGGAGCTTTATAATCTGGAGCATAATCTTTCCATCGTGAAGGAATGGACGGAGGATAAGAAGGTGGAGCTTCTCCTTACGGTTCCTCCGAATAAGAATACGATCTACGGAGAACATATGCCGTACTACATGTCAACCATTGTGGATCCGGCCCATACCGTGGATGAACTTCCGGCACTTTGTGACAGGATCGGACTTAACTATGCCGATCTGGTACAGCTTTTCCGGGAGCAAAAGGAGGTTCTTTACCTGAAGCGGGATTCCCACTGGAACAACAAGGGCGCGCTTCTGGCCTATAATGAGATCATGGGAAAAACGGGGCGGCAGTTTGAAACCTATGAGGATGCGTCAGCCAGCAGGTCGGCGGATACCGACGGGGATATGAACCGGATGCTCTATACATTTTACGGTGAAAAGGAAATGAATTATTCCTATAATATCAGTCCTGCCTATTCCTATGTGACGGATACGAAGAGCGTCGAAGATGCATGGATTGAGACGACTGTGCCGGGGAAGGAAGGGACACTGGTAATGTTCCGTGATTCCTTCGGAAATACACTTCTTCCCTTCGTAGCGGATCAGTTCGGGAAGGCTTATTTCTCCAAAGAATCACCGTACCGTCTTCAGAAGGTGGTGGAGGAGCAGAAGCCGGACCTTCTGATCATCGAGAAGGTGGAACGAAATCTCAGGGATTTCATCGAGAAACCGCCGGTTTTAAATGCGCCTTCAGCAGAACTTCCGCAGGACATTTCAAAGGAACATGTGTCTGAAGGAGAGTTGGACCTTAAGTGCAGGAGTAATTCCTTTGATCCGGATTTTCTGGAACTGTCCGGAATGGTTCCGGAAAAACTGATATCAAATGATACGGAAATACTTTTGGAGGTTGACGGACGTGTTGTAAAGGCGTACCATACCGATACAAACGGTTTTATCGTTTATCTGGAAAAAATGAGAATGAAAAGCGATGCTCCGAAGGTGAAGGTATTCCTTAAAAAAGGAGAAGCCGCCACAGAGATCTGCGAAACCACGATCCTGCCGGAGCAGGGCAACTAAACGGCTTACGAAAAGGGAGATTATAGCATGAAAAAGAAACTGGCATTCGGGATGCTGCTGATGCTTCTCGGGTTGACTGCCTGCGGAAAAAAGGCACAGATCACAATAGATGACGGAGGGGTAAAAACCTCCGTGGAGGTTTCCGTACCTGAGAAGGTGGAGAAGATACTGGAAACCGCGGATATCAAACTCGGCGAGAAGGATTCCACGGATCCCGCACCGGATACAGAGGTTCAGGATGCAACGGAGATCCGTGTGCTTCGCATGAATCACGTAAAGATCAAGATCGACGGGAAGGAAGAAGAGGTTGATTATCTGGGCGGAACCGTTAAGGATCTGCTGGCTGACCGGAAGATCTCACTCACGGATGCACAGACCATGAATGTGAAAGAATCGGATCCCCTGAAGGACGGAATGGAGATCGTGATCGAGAGTTCCTATGGTGTAAAGATCGTTTGTGACGGCAAAACGCAGTCCGTCACTGCAACCAACGGAACCGTTCAGGAGGTTCTCACAGGGAACAGTATAGAACTGGGTGCGGATGATGAGGTAACACCGTCGAAGGATACCCATGTTACGGAAGGAATGGAGATCGTTGTAAAGCGGGTTTCCTACAAGGAAGAGAAGGAAACGGTCGAGATCGATTTTGAGACCAAAAAGGAAGATGACAGCTCTCTGGAAAAAGGAACCGAAAAGGTGAAGACCGAGGGCGTTAAAGGCGAGAAGACGGTGGAAAGCCGGATCAAGCTGGTGGATGGCAAAGAAGAAAGCCGTGAAGTGATCAAGGAAGAGATCACGAAGGAGCCCGTGGATGAGATCATCCTTGTGGGAACGAAGGAAAAGCCGGCAGGAAAACAGGTTGTGTCCAAGGTTGCCGTTCCGAATTGTGCGGACGGAAGCCATGGATATTACGAGATCCATTATTCGGACGGATCCGTGGAGTATGTGGAGTATTAAAAAAACCGGGGCAAATGACCTTGCCCCGATTCATTCTATGAATTGAGGGTTGCTCTGACCCGGTTTCGTATATGATCTTTAGTTGGTAAGTGTGCTTAATCAGCACGCAGGATTTCGGTGACGGACGGTTGATCGGACAGTTGATAGAAGCGGAATACCGCATTGATCTCATCTACGATCTCACCGTCTATTTCACCATTTACGGCCATTTCCTTCAGCATCTGAATGGTCTGCTGGTGAGAGAAGCCCTTCTTGTAAGGTCGCTCCTCCGTAAGAGCCTGGTAGATATCCACACAGGTCATAAGCCGCTCTTCCTGGGTCAGTTCCTTTTCGGAAAGCCCGAAAGGATAGCCCTTTCCGTTCATCTTCTCATGATGGTGGGAAGCCCAGTCATGGATATCTTTCATACTCTTCAATCCCTTCAGGATCTCATGCGTATAATATGCATGATTCTTCATGACCAGATATTCCTCGTCCGTCAGCTTTGCGGGCTTTTTCAGGATCGAGTTGTGGATCATGAGTTTTCCGATATCATGAAGCGCTCCGGCCAGATAGTACCGGATCGACTTTTCCTGAGAGAAGTTATAATGGATCGCCATGATCTCGGCCTTGGTTGCCACACCGAGAGAATGCTTGCAGGTATAATGCGACTTGAAATCCACGATCCGCGCAATCAGCGTGGCAAGGTCATGGACCTCCTTCGGTGTATATTCATCCGAATGATGCTTGATGGATGAACGCAAGAAGCCGTCGATATTATCAAAAGAGAAGACCTTCATATGCTTCTTTTTAAATGTACCGCGGAAGGCTTCCGAAACTTCCAGCGAGAAAAGGATCCCCGTATTCACACGGACATAGTCAATGATCGCGTCATAGTTTTCCTGGCGCTGGTCAAGAAGATTAAAATGTGTGTCGATCATGTCACCCAGATGAATAATCTGAGCCTTGATCGGGGTACGCTGGGATATTCTGTGAAAAGGACCCGATCCGTCGGCATTTTCATGATGAAGGAGAATGACGTCACGGTTGTTTGTCCTGAACGGAAGCAGCTTTGTGTTGATCTCTCCGATGGTACAGTGGCGGATCATGAAATCCGTGGAACTGTAGGCACGGCCGCCGTTATATTTTTTATATTCGATCTCTTCCTGGTTGAACTCGGTCAAAGCATTGTCATGTAAAATGGAATAAGCCGCAATATCAATCAGTTCGTTGTCCGAAAGACCGATGGCCTTTCCGGTGATGATTGAAATTGCAGCGATACGCTTCGAGTGCCCGGGCGATACTCCGAGATATTCGTACTCCGCAGCATCAAGCCCGAGAGATACGGCATATAGAATTTCGTTCAGGTTGATTTTCATTTGATATGCCTTTGCAAAACTATTACTTTTCTATAAAAAAGTTCAAATTTATGATAACTCAGATTACAGAAACTGTAAAGAGAGATTTTGAAGATGAAAGATGAAAATTCAGCAAAAAAACATACTTTTATCTGTATTGATCTGAAGTCTTTTTACGCATCCGTAGAATGCGTGGAAAGGGGGCTGGATCCGCTCCGGACCAATCTCGTGGTTGCGGATCCGACCAGGACGGAGAAAACCATCTGTCTGGCTGTAACCCCTTCCCTGAAGTCCTTCGGAATTCCGGGAAGAGCCCGGCTGTTTGAAGTGATTGAACGGGTGAAAGAAGTTAACAGTCACCGGAAACGCCTGATCCGGGACCGGGAATTCGAGGGGAAGAGTGCGGATGCGGATGAGCTGGAGAAAAATCCCGCACTCATGCTGGATTATGTGGTGGCTCCGCCGAGGATGAGGCGCTATATGGAGGTCAGCGGTCAGATATACAGCATTTATCTCCAGTATGTAGCTCCGGAAGACATTTTCCCGTATTCAGTGGATGAGGTCTTTATCGATGTGACGGCATACCTGAATACATACAGGATGACAGCCCATGAGCTGGCCATCCGGATGATCCGGGATGTGCTGAAGAAAACGGGGATCACAGCCACGGCGGGGATCGGAACGAATCCCTATCTGGCGAAGATCGCTATGGACATCGTGGCAAAGCATATGCCGGCGGATAAGGACGGAGTCCGGATCGCGGAGCTGGATGAAATGTCCTATCGCAGATTTCTCTGGACCCACACACCCCTGACGGACTTCTGGCGTGTAGGACCCGGAACCGCGCGGAAGCTGGAAAGCCGCGGCCTTTATACCATGGGAGATGTGGCACGCTGCTCCCTGGAAAATGAAGATCTGCTGTATCACATGTTCGGGGTCAATGCGGAACTTCTGATCGACCATGCCTGGGGCTATGAACCCACGCAGATGGCGGATATTAAATCCTATAAGCCGAAGGACAATTCTCTTTCGATCGGACAGGTGCTTTCGGAACCTTATCCGGCGGATAAGGCAAGGCTCATTGTCCATGAAATGACGGATCTTCTGGTGCTTGATCTGGTGTCCAAGGGATTTCAGACAAATCAGCTGGTGCTGACCATCGGCTATGACACCGAGAATATAAAAAAAGCGGAATTAATGGAGCAGTACAGCGGAGAGGTGAAGAAGGACTGGTATGGGAGACTGGTTCCGAAGCATGCGCACGGAACCGAAAATCTCGAGCGATACAGTTCCTCGAGCCGGGAGATCATAGAGGCGATGCTCCGTCTTTTCGACCGGATCGCCGATCCGAACCTGACGGTCCGGAGAGTCTATGTGGTGGCAACCCACATTCTCAGGAAAGAGGATGTTCCGAAGGAATCGGAGACCGGACGGCAGATGGATCTGTTTGATGATTTCGATCCGGAGAAAAAAGCGGAAAAAAAGAAGAAGGAAGAGTCCCGGGAAAAGGAAGAGAAGATCCAGCAGGCAATCCTTTCCATCCAGAAAAAGTATGGGAAGAATGCGATGCTGAAGGGGATGAATCTGGAAGAAGGTGCCACCACCAAACAGAGGAACGATCAGGTGGGCGGCCATAAGGCGTGAACCGGAAAGAGGAACGATCAGGTGGGCGGCCATAAGGCGTGAACCGGAAAGTGAACGAACAGGTGGAAACCGTAAATGGCGAGTTGAAAAGGAGATGCCGGGATGGAAAAAAAGAACAATCATTCTTCTGACCGGGTGGTGGGAATGTCCACGGAAGAAATGCGGCAGGCTGCAAAAGAAGCGGAGGAACGTTACGGGGATATCCTGAACAGGGAACATCCGGTTTCGGCAAAGCATCCGCAGATGTCCATCGAGGCAAGGGCGGCCCAGTTTGCGCCCTTTGCAGCGCTTACGGGATATGAAAAGGTTGTGGAACGGTCCAGGGAAGAAGTGGAACTGGATTATCTGGAACGAAGATAGCACGGGTTACGGTGCCGGCATCGGACCGGAACAGGGCGCAGGGGTTGAAAAATACTTGCATTTTAAGCTGTAACCATGTAAGATAAATAGTTGTTAGCACTTCAACTGAATGAGTGCTAATGAATCAGATGATGGAAAAGAGGTGACTGCTATGATAGCAATACCGATTCATGATACGATCCTGCTTCCGGATGTGACTTTCTTTTTCAGGAAGGAAACCTTCGAGGAGTGGGAGGTTGAAAAACTGACGGCCGGGGATGAGATCGTCTTTGCATTTTTGAAAGAGGAACCGCCCTATGAAGATAACGGGGCTGAAAGCGGACCGGAAAAGGAAGAAGACCTGATGGAACTTGTATATCCCATCGGTGTCCGCGCCCGGCTGGAAGCCATTGACAATGAGGGGAACCTGAAGATCAGAACGAAAAACCGTGTCGATATCCTTCGCCTTTGGGAGGATGAGAACGGCGTGGTGGAAGCGGAAGTGACGGAACGTCCGGATATTGAGGATATCCCTCCGGAAGAGTGCGTGCAGAGATTTGAACAGCTGCGGAAGGATTACCTGAATTTCGTAAAAATGTACCAGTGGGGACTCTGGGCCCGCGGATTCATCCTTCAGTGGAAGAACATTTATGAAATGGTCTGCACCATGGCGCCTTACTACAGCATTACCTGGGAGGAGAAGGTGGCGATCCTGACCGAAGACCGTGTATCCGACAGATACCGTCTGATCGAGCAGGCTGCCTATGAGTTCATTGAAATGGCCCGGGTACATAATGAGGCGGAGGACCGGCAGCAGAAGGAAAGCGAGAGCATTTACAGGGAAAATGCCCTGAAGAAACAGATTGAGATCCTTCAGAATGAACTGGATGAAATGCATCCGGAGAACATTTCCGATGTGCGCCAGTTCCAGAAAAAGATCGAAGAATCCGGGATGAATGACACCGCCCGTAAGGAAGCGGAAAAGGTTCTGAACCGGATGAAACAGGAAGGACAGAACGGCCACGAATACGGTATGCTTTATGACTATCTGGATTTTGTGACCTCACTCTCCTGGAAGAAACCGGATGCGGCGGAGATCGATCTCGCCCATGCGGAGGAGGTCCTGGATGCAGATCACTACGGGCTGAAAAAGGTGAAGGAACGGATCCTTCAGCAGCTGGCGGTTATGGCTCTGAAGAAGCAGCAGGCAGGTTCCATCCTGCTCTTTGTAGGTGCGCCGGGAACCGGCAAGACCAGTATCGGCCAGAGTATTGCCAAAGCCCTGGGAAGAGAATATGTCCGGATCAGTCTGGGCGGAATCCGCGACGAGGCAGAGATCCGCGGTCACAGAAGAACCTATATCGGTGCCATACCCGGACGTATCATGGAAGGCATGAAGCGTTCCGGTGTATCAAACCCGGTTGTTGTGCTGGATGAAGTGGATAAGCTTGCAAAGGATTACGGCGGAGACCCCGCAAGCGCGCTTTTGGAGGTGCTGGATCCGGAGCAGAATTTCAGCTTTACCGATCATTATATGAATGTGCCGTATGATCTTTCAAATGTGTTTTTTATCTGCACGGCGAACCAGATCGATACCATTCCCGAACCGCTTCTGAACCGGATGGAGCTGATCGAGTTCCCGGGATATTCCGAACTTGAAAAAGAGAGTATCGCAAAGAAGCATCTGATCCCGAGGGCATATGAAACCATGGGGATAAAGAAGAGTTATCTGAAGATATCCGATACGGCAGTCCGGAAGGTGATCGCCGAATATACCATGGAATCCGGCGTGCGCGGTCTGAAGAAAAGGATCGAGGGCATCTGCCGGCATGCGGC
>CADBOV010000035.1 GCA_902796385.1 uncultured Lachnospiraceae bacterium | reverse complement strand
GTTGCCGAGCGTGTCATGGACTCAAACGATATTGAGCGTGAGCGTGGTATCACAATTCTTTCAAAGAATACAGCAGTATATTACAAGGGTACAAAGATTAACATTATTGATACACCAGGTCATGCTGATTTCGGTGGCGAGGTTGAGCGTGTACTTAAGATGGTTGATGGTGTTGTACTTGTAGTAGATGCTTTTGAGGGTGCAATGCCTCAGACCAAGTTCGTTCTTATGAAGGCGCTTGATTTGGATTTGCCAGTTATCGTTTGTATCAATAAGATTGATAGACCAGAGGCACGTCCTGATGAGGTTATCGATGAAGTGTTAGAGCTTTTCATGGATCTTGACGCTTCAGATGAGCAGCTTGATTGCCCATTTATTTATGCAAGTGCTAAGGAAGGTTTTGCAATCAGAAGCCTTGATGAAGAGCATAAGGATATGACAGCACTTTTCGAGACAATTGTTGATTATATTCCAGCTCCAAAGGGTGACCCAGATGCTCCAACACAGGTGCTCATTTCTACAATTGATTATAACGAATATGTAGGACGTATCGGTGTCGGAAAGATCGATAACGGTACCATCCGGTTGAACCAGGAAGCCCTGATCGTGAACCATCACGAGAAGGACCGCTCCGAAAAGGTCAAGATCGGTAAACTCTACGAATATGAAGGCCTTGGCCGTGTGGATGTAAATGAAGCAACCATCGGTTCCATCGTGGCTGTTTCCGGTATCGCGGATCTGAAGATCGGAGATACCATCTGTTCACCGGATCAGCCGGAAGCCATTCCTTTCCAGAAGATCACGGAGCCTACCATTTCCATGCAGTTTATGGTAAATGATTCGCCGCTTGCAGGAAAGGACGGAAAGTTCATTACCTCCAGACATCTGAGAGACCGTCTGTATCGCGAGCTGAATACGGATGTCAGTCTCCGGGTTGAGGATACGGATTCCATGGACTGCTTTAAGGTGTCCGGTCGTGGAGAGTTACATTTGTCCGTACTGATTGAGAATATGCGCCGGGAAGGCTATGAATTTGCAGTCTCCAAGGCAGAGGTTATCTATAAATATGACGAGCGGAATAAGCGTACGGAGCCGTATGAGATCGCTGTTGTGGATGTTCCGGATGAATTCTCCGGTACAGTCATCAATATGATGAGCGTAAGGAAGGGAGAGCTGTCCGGTATGTCTCCGTCCGAAAGCGGAACCACACGTCTGGAATTCCGGATCCCCTCCAGGGGACTGATCGGTTTCCGCGGTCCCTTCATGACGGCAACCAAGGGAAATGGCGTGATCAATACCATTTTCGACGGATATGATGACTATAAGGGCGATATGAACTACCGTTCCAACGGTTCCCTGATCGCATTTGAGGCCGGAACCACCATTACTTACGGTCTCTTTAATGCACAGGAGAGAGGAACCCTTTTCCTGGGAGCGGGTGTTGAAGTATATGCAGGAATGGTGGTCGGTGAGACAGGCCGTGCAGAGGATATCGAGGTAAATGTCTGCAAGACCAAGCATCTGACCAATACACGTTCTTCCGGAGCAGATGAAGCGCTGAAGCTGGTTCCGCCGAAGCAGCTTTCACTGGAACAGGCACTGGATTTCCTGGATAATGATGAGCTTCTGGAGATCACACCGAAGAATCTCCGGATCCGGAAGAAGATTTTGGATTCCCGCCTGAGAATGCGCGAGAATCGCAAGAACCAGAGTTAAAGACAGGAGGGGAGCGTAAAATGAGAAATCTTACGATGTTGATGGATTTTTATGAACTGACCATGGCAAATGGTTATTTCGTAACTGGAAACAAGGACAAGGTTGCAGTATTCGATATGTTCTACCGGAAGAATCCGGACGGCGGCGGTTTTGTGGTAAGCGCCGGACTCGGAATGCTGATCGATTATATCAAGGGACTGCATTTTACCGAGGATGATATCACATATCTCCGCGGTCGGAATATGTTTGATGAAGGCTTCCTGAAGTATCTGGAGGATTTCAAATTCACGGGAACCATTGAGGCGGTTCCGGAAGGAACCATCGTATATCCCAACACACCGATCGTTACGGTTACTGCACCGATCATTGAAGCACAGCTGCTGGAGACCATGCTTCTTATCTGCATCAACTTCCAGTCCCTGATCGCTACGAAGGCAAATCGTATTGCCCGTGCAGCAGGTGCGGGAAATGCCATTGTCATGGAGTTCGGTGCACGTCGTGCCCAGGGTCCGGATGCAGCGGTATGGGGAACGAGAGCCTGCTTCATCGGTGGTGTTAATACCACAGCAACGGTACTCGCCGATCAGCAGTTCGGCATCAAGGCGGTCGGAACCATGGCTCACAGCTGGATCGAGTTCTTCCCGTCGGAATTTGATGCATTTAAGGCATATGCGGAGGTATATCCGGATGCATGTACACTTCTGATCGATACCTATGATATCTTAAAGAGCGGTCTTCCGAATGCGATCCGTGTGGCACATGAGGTTCTGGAACCCATGGGCAAGCGCCTGGCAGGAATCCGGATCGACAGCGGTGACCTTGCTTATTTCTCCAAGAAGATCCGGAAGATTCTGGATGCCGAGGGCCTGCAGGACTGCGCTATCGTTGTATCCAACAGTGTGGATGAGTACCTGATCGACTCTCTGAACAAGCAGGGAGCAAAAATCAACTCCTACGGTGTCGGCGAGCGGATGATCACTTCCAAGTCGGATCCGGTTTTCGGCGGTGTATACAAACTGGTAGCCGTGAAAGAAGGAGATGAATTCGTACCGAAGATTAAGGTTTCCGAGAATATCGAGAAGATCACAAATCCGGGCAAGAAGACCCTTTGGAGAATCTTCAGCAACGAGACCGGCTATGGCTATGCGGATCTCCTTGCACTGGACGGCGAGGATGTGGATGTAACACAGCCCTACAGATTTATCGACCCGACACGTCCCTGGAAGAAGATGCATTTTAAGAACAGCACGGCACGTCCGCTGCAGGTGACAATCTTCAAGGACGGAGAACTGGTTTATGACCAGCCTTCCCTTCAGGAAATCCAGGACTATGTAAAGAAACAGCTGAAGGAAGAGGTATGGGAGGAAGAGCAGCGTTTTGCAAATCCGCATATCCATTACCTGGACCTGACAAAGAAGCTGTATGAGACGAAGGAGAGACTCCTTTCCGAGGCTACAAATATAGAAAACTGACCAAAGGTCAGGGCGAAAAGGAACGCATCGTGTGATGAAATGTATCATGCGGTGCGTTCTTTTTTTGTAACATTTGCACACTATTTTTCTATCATGTTTAAAGTGAAATTGATTGAACAAATCAACATAAAATGATATTATAGAATCTGATACATGGGGAGGTATTACATAATGGCAGATTTAAACACAAGTTATGATGAGTTTACTTTGAATTTTCGTCTCGAGGAAGACGTACCGGTAGATCAGAGTGAACTCACAATTTTTAATTATGAGTTTGTAGGCAACCGCACAACCTGTTCGGTTGTTGCTGTTGATGATCAGAGAGCGCTTCAGTTCAAGATCCCTGCAACCTTACCGTTGGAGCAGTTCCTTCGGAAACAGCTTTATAAGGGGGAATTTCTTTCCATCCTTTCAAATATCCTGAACCAGCTTATTTATTTTGATGAGAATCAGATGTCCTTCAATAAGCTGCTTCTTAATGTGCATTATATGTACATCGAGCTTTCTTCTCTGGATATCCAGCTGATCTATATGCCGGTTACGAAGAAATTCGCTGACTGCAACATCACGGAGTTTATCCAGACATTTATCAGCAAGGTGCGTTTTGCAAATATGGCATGCGTTGAGTGTGTAGAGAAGCTTCTGAAGTATCTGGACAGTAAGCTGATGTTCGATCTGGGTGATTTCTATCACTATGTTCTTTCTCTGGAAGAGGAAACAATCCTGGAGGATTCCATGGATAAGGGCGAGTCGGAGTCCGCTACAACGGTTCTGAATCCGACCTCTTCAGACTACAATAATCCGATCCCGTACCTGGTACGGATCAAGACAAATGAGCTGATTCCGATCATCAAGACCGAATTCCTGATCGGAAAGTCTCCTGACGCAGATTATCAGATCACGGATAATCGTCGTGTCAGCAGAAAACATGCTACATTCCGGATCAGCAACGGTGAATGCTATATCCGGGATCATAATTCCACAAATCATACCTTTATCAACGGAAAACTGATCCAGCCCGAGTTTGAGATCATGCTTGCGAATAATGATTATATCCGGCTCGGTGATGAAGAGTTTAAATACTGGGTTCGATAAAGGGTTTGGGTTTGAACACACAAGTGAGAGAGTGTGTGAAAAGACGGTTCATCGTTTGTACTATCCGAAGTACAAACGAGAACCGTCTTATTTCTTTGCATTCTACGATTGCCATGTAGATGCGTACCGTCTTATTTCTTTGGCTGTACCGGTTTACCGGTTGTCCAGTCCGTACAGGGCACGCTTATCCTGGATCTCATCCCGGAGTTCGTACTTCAGCTTGTTTACTTCTTCCTCCGAAAGACCGGACATGGAAACAACTTCTTCCACCGGGATATTTCCCTTCAGCATACGGGCTGCAAGATCATATTTTGCT
>CADBOV010000034.1 GCA_902796385.1 uncultured Lachnospiraceae bacterium | reverse complement strand
GAGTTACCCATCCCCGGATTCTGTTGATACAGTGTTCCCGAGTTACCCATCCCCGGATTCTGTTGATACAGTGTTCCCGAGTTACCCGTTCCCGGGGTTATGAGTGAAGAACACTTCGGGCATTTTTCAGCCCTGTCTGATACATCATTTCCGCAATTCGGACATTTGATAATTGCCATATCGTAACCCCCTTCTTAAAAAAACGATCCGTCAGTGCAGCATCCTGTCTCCCAGCTCATCCAGCAGAAGGTTCGTCTCTGTAACGCTCAGCCCCTTGTTTATGGCATATGCAATCCCCCGGTCCCTGTGTCTGCATAAATAAAGCGGTGCATTATCATTCAGGATCAGCGCATAATTCGTCTCTTCCACCGACAATCCGGCACCGATGCAAAGCCGGATCACCTTATCCCTGCTTGGGATCCGGTTCCCCTTCATGATCTGATAATAATAGGACTTTTCAATATCACTGTTCCTGATTATCTCCGCATTTGACCGGTTACATACCTTTTCCAACGCACAATAATAGGAGCAGAACGTATTCAAATCCTCTTCCACTTTCAACTCTTTGCTGTATCTCTCAAATTCCTTTGCCTGAATCTGACGCATTACATACCACAACCTTCCCTTCCACGTTAAAAAGACATAACGGATCATATCTTTTTGTCCCCAGCATCATATTATAAAGATTGTGAAATCAGATTTGGTGGGCATACCGCCCACTATTTCCCGACGAAAAAAGCCGGCCACGGGATTTCTCCCGTAACCGGCTCTGTTTTTCCTGCCGTCTTCTTTTATCTAAACACTCCTGCGAAGCCGCTTATTTGGTAAGCTTCTGCAGGATCTCATTGCTTCTCTTTACGAAGCCCGTAAGTTCCTCTGCGGTCAGCGGACGGTTTGCAAGAACCGCCAGGTCATACAACTGGCAGCAAACCGTATCTGTCAGCTCTCCTTCCGGATTCTCGAAAACATACTTCACAAGGCTGTTATTTGCGTTAAGCACAAGGGTTTCATCGGTCTTACCCATGTCGCCCATTCCCATGCCGGCCATGTTGTACATCTTCATCATCTCTGCCATACGGCGGGATTCCTCGGACTGGATCAGCATACCGGATACACTGTCATCCTTCAGGCTGTCCACCTTTACCTTCAGTTCCTTCTTATCCAGTGCCTTACGGAAGGTTTCCGTCAGCTTATCGGTATAAGCCTTCTCATCTTCCTCGGACAGCTTTTCACCCTTTAAAATGTCGGACACTTCCGCATCGATACGGCGGAATTTCACATTGCTGTCCCGCATTTCCAGACTGGTGATAAAGGGACTGTCAATGTTGTGCGTCATATATACCGCATCCAGGCCCTCTGACTTAAAGAGCTCGATATACTTGGCCTGAAGCTGTTCATCCGTTACATAGAACACCTGATTTTCATGGGTTTCCTTTGCGGCCTCAAGATACTCTGCCAGGGATACATACTTTCCTTCCAGGTTCTTGAAGATGATATAGTCCTTGATCTTCTCGTTGAACTTCTCATCACGAAGGCATCCGAATTTTACGAACGGTGACAGATCATCCCAGAGTTTCTCATAGTCTTCTCTGTGATTCTTGCACATGCCGATCAGCTTATCCGCAACCTTCTTGGTGATATGATCGGAAATCTTGCGTACAAATCCGTCATTCTGAAGCGCGCTTCTGGACACATTCAGCGGCAGATCCGGGCAATCGATCACACCCTTCAACACAAGAAGGAACTCGGGAATTACCTCTTTGATGTTATCCGCAACAAATACCTGATTGTTGTAAAGTTTTACCTTTCCTTCCAACTGATCCACATTTGGATTGATCCGCGGGAAATAAAGGATTCCCTTCAGATTGAACGGATAATCCATATTCAGATGGATCCAGAACAGCGGTTCCTTGAAATCATAGAATACCTTCTGATAGAAGTCCTTATACTCCTCATCCTTGCAGTCTCCGGGTGTTTTCATCCAGAGGGGATGGATATCATTCAGAGGAGTTTCCTTTTCTTCTTCCTCATCCACATCGTCGGTTTCCACTACATCATCCGTGTCATCCGCTGCCGATGTATCATCCGTCTCTTCCTTCGGTGTATCACCGATCAGATCGTCTTCATCCTTCTTTGCGGCTTCCTTAGCGGCTTTCTTTGCAGCATCCGCCTTTGCCTTCTTCTGCTCGGGTGCTTCCGCCTTCTCCTTTGCCTTGTCTTCATTTACAAAATAAATCTCAACCGGCATGAAGGAACAATACTTTCCGATCACTTCCCGGCATTTGAATTCATTACAGAACTCCAGGCTGTCCTCAGCCATATAAAGTGTGATCCTTGTACCACGTGTCAGGCCGGATACCTCCGACATGGAGAATTCGGTTCCGCCGTCGCACTCCCAGTGCACACCCTTGGCACCCTCCTGATAGGAAAGTGTCTCGATCTCAACCTTCTCGGCAACCATGAATGCACTGTAAAAACCAAGACCGAAATGTCCGATGATCTGATCATTCTGATCCTTATCCTTATATTTCTCAAGGAAATCCGTAGCACCGGAGAAAGCGATCTGGTTAATATACTTATCCACTTCCTCTGCGGTCATACCGATTCCGTTATCCTCAAAAGTAAGTGTCCGGTCCTTTGCGGAAGCATAAACCGTCACACGGTAAGCCTCGCCCTCCGGAACATTCGCTTCTCCCAGTGATGTAAGCCTTTTCAGCTTAGTGATCGCATCCACGCCGTTGGAGATCAGCTCCCGGATAAAGATATCATGGTCGGAATACAGCCACTTCTTAATGATCGGGAAAATATTCTCGCTGTTGATCGTAAGACTTCCCTTTGTTTTCATCTTTTCTGCCATTGTAATTCCCCTTCCTGTTTGAAATGTCCAGGTACTATATTAGAACCGTACGAAAAAAAAGTCAAGAAAAAGTTAGCACTCACTAAATCAGAGTGCTAACTACGAAAAAATCGTATCCGGATCTTCGGTAAATATGCATGGAACATAAGGAAATGTAACATTTCCCCAAAAATAAATGATGCCGGATTATGGGAAGTCCGGCATCTCGTTTTGGTAAAGGATGGTTTTCTTAATATTTATGTAACAAATATAACATATCTTTTCGTGAAAATCAACAATTTTATTGATAAATATTGCACAAAGATTTGTCTGACAATTAAAGGATATCCTGTTCCCGAAAGACATTTTGCACAAAGCGGTCAAATTCCTGTCCCAAAGAGGGGTCTGAAGGGAAGGAATTCATGGAAATTCCCGTCACCACCGACAGCATTTTCCGGTCATAATTCACATTCAGAAACATGGAAGATACCACGGAAAGTTTTTCCGAAACCTTCACTGCCTCTGAGTCCGGAAGCCGGAAAACGATCTTGAAACCAAGGGGAAGAACATTTCCCCGGATCGCCTGAAAGAAGTTCTGCTTTTCTTCTTTCCAGGTAATATAGGTTCCCCCACTCTCTTCCTCCGAATCATAAAAATCCTTATGCACTCTTCCATCCACGGTACGCGTCACCGCGGTGGTAAGCTCCATCCGTACCAGTTCCAGCCGGTCGAAAAAAGGGTCGGAAAGCAGTTTTCCCATAAAGCCCTTCACATTTTCAATCACAAACTGCTGCATCTCATACTCCTTCTATTATCAGCCCGCCCGATATAAATCGTCCTGTTCTTAAATATCCGTCTGTTCTGTATGAATCGATCCGTTCTATATCCGTCTGTTCCGGGTAATCCGTTTATTCGATGTAGAATGTGATCACCGAGTAACTGAAGTCCCCGACGATGGAATAATAGACGGATTTCAGTCCCGGCACGGTGGAAAGTCCCTGCAAAGTGGTATTCGTGATCTCGAACTGGGAAAATGCGCATTCCACGACATCTTTCGAGCGTGTCATGGCAACTCTCGTCACATAAGAATCCAGGTCCACGGCCTTCTCAAAATAACTGCGGTTCCTGTAGAAATAATTCCACTTCATATCCGGGCATTTTTTATACTTATCCTCCGCCCAGGTGTGATCCCGTTTCATCAGTTCATCACTCAGATTAAAATATGCATGTGACAGGATATCCTTGTCACCAACGGGATCATCCCAGGTCGCATCCAGATGGTACCAGGAGCCGTTGATCTGAACCAGATTCCAGGCGTGGTTCTCCTTCTTTTCCTCTCCTGACGAATCATTCTCCTGCTTTTGTTTAACAGAACGGCTTCCGGATTTGGCAACCCCAACCACATACTGGTTTTCGATTCCCGCACAGGAAAGCAGGAGTGCCATAGCCTCTGCATATCCGTTACAAACCGCCTGTCCTTCGATCAACGCGCCGTATGCACGGAATTCATTGTCGTTCTTATCACTTCCGTAGCTGTAGGTACAGTGATTCACCAGATAATCGTGCAGAACCACTTCTGTTTCAAACTCGGTCAGCCCCCGCCCGTTGACGTTAGCATTCAGGACATTCTGCACCTTTTCATAAAGAAGTTTTGCCTGTTCCCTGTCATCCGGGATCGATGTTCCGTTCTTATATGCATCATACACATAGCTGTTATCCGAACGGATGATCTTGAATACCACTCTCTGAACCCCGAAAAGCTTCGGATGAACCTGGAAAGAATCCACACTGCCGTTCAGATTACTCATGATATAATTGATATTGACCAGTTCGTCTTCAGGAATGTTCTTAATATAGACAACAACCTCGCCTTCCACGCCTTCGCTCATTTTCTGCGTCAGCACGGCAGCGACCTCATTGATATCCTGACATGCTTCTTTTCTTTTTTTCAGATTATCCAGGGGATTTACACCGGTCCAAAGTTCAACCAGCTTTAACGCCACCAGCAGAAATACGGCAGCTATGAAAACCTCAAGAAGTATTTTTTTCCAACGACTCATGATACGATTCCTTTCGGATTAGATTCCGGGACTAATTGTACCGCATTTCTCTTCTTTTTTCTACCCTTGCCCCATACCCTCTTTTGTTTTATAATCAATAAATGAATTCGTTCGAATACTAACCAATTGAAAAGAGGTATATTATGGCACAATTATGGGGCGGTCGTTTCACAAAGGAAACCGACCAGCTGGTTTATGATTTCAACGCATCCATTACATTTGATAAACGGCTTCTTCCGCAGGATATCCGCGGCAGCAAGGCACATGCCACCATGCTTGCCGCAGTCGGTGTCATCACGGAGGAAGAAAGGGATCAGATCCTTTCCGGACTGGACAGCATCCTGGCCGACACCCAAAGCGGCGCACTGGAGATCACGAACAAATATGAGGATGTCCACAGTTTTGTGGAGGCAAACCTGATCGACCGGATCGGTGATGCCGGAAAGAAGCTGCACACCGGCCGCAGCCGGAATGACCAGGTGGCGCTGGATATGCGTCTCTATGTACGTGGCGAGGTTTCCGGGCTGGAATCCCGTGTACTTCTGCTTATGCAGACACTCCAGAAACTCATGGAGGAAAACCTGGAGACCTATATGCCGGGCTTTACCCACTTACAGAAGGCCCAGCCCGTCAGTCTCTCCCACCATTTAGGTGCATATATGGAAATGTTCAAGCGGGATTTCAGTCGTCTCACAGACATTTACAAACGACTGAACTACTGTCCTCTCGGAGCAGGTGCCCTTGCAGGAACCACCTATCCTCTTGACCGCGAAATGACGGCAAAGCTTCTCGGATTCTCCGGTCCGACACTTAATTCCATGGATTCCGTGTCCGATCGTGATTATTGTATCGAGCTGCTTTCCGCATGTGCTACCATTATGATGCATCTCTCCCGTTTTTCCGAGGAGATCATCCTCTGGAATTCCAACGAGTACAGCTTTATCGAACTGGACGATGCCTACAGCACCGGAAGTTCCATCATGCCCCAGAAGAAGAATCCGGATATCGCCGAGCTGGTCCGCGGAAAGACCGGTCGTGTATACGGTGCACTGACTTCCCTTCTCACCACCATGAAAGGGATTCCTCTTGCATACAATAAAGACATGCAGGAAGATAAGGAGCTTACCTTCGATGCCATTGACACCGTCAAGGGATGTCTGACACTCTTTAACGGAATGATCGCAACCATGCAGATCCATAAGGATGTTATGGCAGTCAGTGCCATGAAGGGCTTCACAAATGCAACGGATGCCGCTGATTATCTTGTAAAGAAAGGGGTTCCGTTCCGGGATGCCCACGGTATCATCGGACGTCTGGTCCTCTACTCAATCGAGCACGACTCTGCCATTGATGATCTGAGTCTGGAGGAACTGCAGGAAATCGACCCGCATTTCGAAGAGGATATCTTTGATGCGATCTCACTTAAAACCTGCGTGGAGGCACGGAATACCATCGGCGCACCGGGTCCCGCACCGATGAAGGAAGTGATCCGGAAGAATGCAGAGTTCCTCGCCGGAGCAGTTGCGGATCCGGAATAGAATACGAAAACAGAACGAATCGGATTAGATAAGAAAGTCGAAAAGAAGCAGAAAGGAAATTGATCCATGAATAATACAACGAAAGCAAAATATGATCTT
>CADBOV010000033.1 GCA_902796385.1 uncultured Lachnospiraceae bacterium | reverse complement strand
CCGGGGAGTTTATCTTTCCACGGAATACATCGAAGCAGGACGAGCGTTATTAAAATATGACCTGCCCCTGAACGAGATCATCTATGATTTCTTCGATGCATTAAAATCCAGATCCAGAGGATACGCATCCTTTGATTATGAACTGAAGGGCTATCAGCGGTCCGAGCTGGTGAAGCTGGATATCCTGATCAACCGGGAAACCGTCGATGCACTTTCCTTTATCGTATTTAAGGATTCTGCATATGAAAGAGGCAGGAAAATGTGCGAGAAGCTGAAGGCGGAGATCCCGAGACATCTCTTTGAGATCCCCATTCAGGCAGCAGTCGGCGGAAAAGTCATTGCAAGAGAGACCGTAAAGGCGGTTCGTAAGGATGTGCTTGCGAAGTGCTATGGCGGTGATATTACCCGTAAGAGAAAGCTTCTGGAGAAACAGAAGGAAGGTAAGAAGCGGATGCGCCAGATCGGAAATGTTGAGATCCCGCAGAAGGCGTTTATGTCCGTGCTTAAATTAGATGAAGAGTAGATTGTGATCCGCATTTACCGGGGGGAACATTTTCCGGCGCGGATCCCTGAAATGAAAGAAAGAATGAAAACATGAAAAGAAATCTCAGTTTATATATTCATATTCCATTCTGCAAACAGAAATGTCTCTACTGTGACTTTCTGTCCTTCGATGATGTGCTCTATGCAAAGCAGCTGGCCTATATGGATGCGCTGCGGACGGAGCTTCGTCTGTACCAGCCCTATGCGGACCGGTATTCGGTGAAATCCGTTTTTATCGGAGGCGGAACGCCCTCCACGATGGACGAATCCCTGATCGAAGCGCTGTTATCCCAGGTGCGGAGTGTATTTCGTCTGGACCGTTTTGCGGAGATCACCATTGAAGCAAATCCGGGCACGTTGAAATATACGGACCTTCTGGCCTATCAGTCCTATGGGATCAACCGGCTTTCCATCGGCCTTCAGAGTGCGGATGATGATATGCTCCGCATGCTGGGACGGATCCATAATTTTGACCAGTTCGTTGCGGGATATACCTCCGCAAGGCGGGCAGGCTTCCGGAATATCAATGTGGATGTGATCTCCGGAATTCCCGGACAGGACATGCATTCCTATGTGGATACCCTGACCCGGGTAATGGAGTACAGACCGGAACACATTTCCGTATACTCCCTGCAGGTGGAAGAGGGAACCCCTCTGGCAGAGGATCAGAATCTTCTGGATATGCTTCCGGAGGAGGAGACGGACCGCAGGATGTATGCCATGACAAAGAAGATCCTTCGTACCAATGGATATGAGCGGTACGAATTCTCGAACTACTGTCAGCCCGGTTTTGAGTGTAAGCATAATCTGGTTTACTGGACCGGAGGAGAATACATCGGGATCGGACTCGGCGCGGCCTCCTTGTTTAAGGGAGAACGGTTTTCGAATCTGCGGGATCTGGACCGGTATCTGGAGCTGATGGAAGAGGTGTCCAAGCTGATGACGCCGGAAGTGGATACGCTGGAGTTGTATGATGCTGCAACACTGAAGCTGCGGCAGGATAATACCGCAATGTATGTGGACCGGAGGATGGAGGAATTCATGTTCCTGGGTCTTCGAATGATCCGCGGCGTGAGCAGGACCGAGTTTAAACAGCGGTTCAATAAGGAAATGTTTGACGTCTACGGAAGTGTCATCAACAAGTACGTGGATGACGGATTCCTGCGTCTGGAGGAAGACCGTGTAATGCTTACGGATGCTGGGATTGATGTAAGTAATATCATCCTGTCGGATTTCATCCTGGAACATTGAAAAAAACCGTAAAATAGGAAACCTTTTCCTTGACAAAGGGGGAGACTAGGTGTTAGATTATTCTTAGTGGTTAGCACTCAGAAAAAGTGAGTGCTAATAGACTGAAGGGGGATGAGGGACAGTTGCCCTCCGTCCTTTACAATTTCATATGAGGATGGTGATGGAATGGAGCAGGAAATAATGCTCGATGAAAGAAAAGAAATAATCCTCAAAGCAATCATCAGCAATTATCTGGAGACCGGAGAGCCGGTGGGAAGCCGGACCATTTCGAAATATATCGATCTGGACCTTTCGCCCGCAACGATCCGGAATGAGATGTCGGATCTGGAAGAGATGGGATACATTATCCAGCCGCATACCTCGGCAGGGCGGGTACCCACGGATAAGGGATACCGGTTCTATGTAGACACGATGATGGCGGAAAAAAGCGAGAATGAAGCTTCCAGAGGAGCTTTGCTCGAGCGGGTCGATAAACTGGAGTCCCTGCTAAAACAGGTGGCGAAGGTTCTGGCCTACAATACGCAGTACGCCACCATGGTTTCCACGCCGCAGCTGAGGAACCGCCAGGTAAAATTCATCCAGCTTTCCCAGGTGGATGAGGAGGATCTGGTGGCTGTCATAGTTGTAGGAGATAATGTGGCCAAGAATCAGTTGATCCATGTAACAAGGCCGCTCAGCAACGAAGAAGTTCTGAAACTGAATCTCCTGCTGAACACATTTCTGACAGGTGCTTCCGTAAATGAGATCAACATCGAACTCATGCAGGCCATGCGAAGGCAGGCCGGGGAGTATGCAGACATTCTTGAAAATGTCTTTGAAGGAATCGTGGATGCGGTACATCAGGCTGAAGAGATGCAGATCTATACCAGCGGAACCTCGAACATTCTGAAATACGGTGCGCTGAGTGATGTCAACAAGGCATCCGCACTCCTGGAAACGTTAGAGGATAAAAGCGGTCTGGAGTCATTGATCGATGAAACCATGAATGCCGAAGAAAAAGGAAATGACGGTATTCAGATCTATATCGGAGAAGAAGCTCCGGTACAGAATATGAAGGATTACTCGATCGTGACATCTACGTATGAGCTTCCGGAGGGTGCAAAGGGAACTATTGGAATCATCGGGCCAAAGCGCATGGATTACAAAAAGGTCGTGCAGACCTTGAAGAATCTGACAGATGAGCTGGATACGATATTTAGAAAAAATGAAAAGAAGGGGTGACAACGCATGGCAAAAGGAATGAACGAGATGTTGCGCAACCTTCAGGCAGAGAAGGAACTTGAATCTCTTCCGGAAGAGCAGGACATCAAGGTCGAGCCGGACAAGGTTGAGGCAGGTTCCGATGTAACGATCGATGAAGAAGAGATCGTTAAGCCGGAAGATGCGGAAAAGAAACGTCCGAAGCCGATCCCGAAGAAAAACCGGAGAGGTTCTAAGCAACTTATGGCAGAGCTGGATGAAGCAAAGGCTCTGGCTGATAATAATAAGGAAAAATACACACGGCTGTTGGCAGAGTTCGACAACATGCGGACCAGGAATGATAAAGAGAACGCAAAGATGTTTGACTACGGAGCATCCGATACGCTGGAGAAACTGCTTCCGGTGATCGACAACTTCGAAAGAGCACTCGGATCGGTTACCGAAGAAGAGAAAACTCCTTTTGAAGAAGGAATCGAGATGATCTACAAGCAGCTGATGGAAACACTGGAGAAGATCGGTGTTGAGCCGATGGATGCAGTGGGTAAGGAGTTCGATCCGAATCTTCACAACGCAGTGATCCATGTGGAAGACAAGGAAGCCGGAGAGAACGTCGTTATAGAAGAGATGCAGAAAGGGTACATGTACAAGGATACCGTGCTGCGTCACAGTATGGTAAAGGTTGCCAACTAATCATTATCACAGATTAAAAATGAATTCATCATCTTTCGAAAAAGCGGAAGATTAAGAAGAAAGATATCTTAGGAGGAAGAATTAAAATGGGAAAGATTATCGGTATTGACTTAGGAACTACAAACTCTTG
>CADBOV010000032.1 GCA_902796385.1 uncultured Lachnospiraceae bacterium | reverse complement strand
TCCCCGCTGACGATCCTTGGACTCTCTTCCATCCATGCGCTTTCCAGAAATAACGAAGATCCGGCTCATGCAAGCCGCCCCTTCGACGGTTTACGGGATGGTTTCGTTATGGCAGAAGGCGGTGGCGCCGTGATCATCGAGAAAGAAACCTCCGCATTAAAGAGAAATGCAAAGATCCGTTGTTCGGTTTCCGGTTTTGCAAACAGCACGGACGGTTACCATGTAACAAGCCCGCATCCGGAAGGAATCGCAGCTGTCTTCTGCATGAAGCAGGCACTGGAGGTTGCAGGTCTTCCGCTGACAGCCGTTGATTATATCAACGCACACGGAACCTCCACTCCGAAGGGCGATATCATCGAAGTAAATGCCATCAAGTCCCTGTTCGGGGAGCATGCATACAAGCTGGCCGTTTCTTCCACAAAAGCATCCACCGGACATCTGATGGGCGCCGGCGGTGTAACGGAAACCATTGCCTGCATCAAAGCCATCGAGGAGGATATCATTCCTCCCACCATCAACCAGACCACACCCGATCCGGAGTGCGACCTGGATTTTGTACCGAACGAAGCCAGAAAATCCGTTGTAAATGCAGCCATGTGCAACGCCTTCGGATTCGGCGGACAGAATGCAAGCCTGCTGCTTACCAAATATAAGAACTGATTAAAGACGTTCATCAAAAAAGCCACGCATCCGCGTGGCTTTTTCTCATATATCCGAAGCAATCCGCTTCACTGTTCCGTTCTTTCCGACCGCACCGCTTAAGTCCGGTCTACCTCCGTCTGCGGAGTACCCATACCAGAAGACCCGTGATCAGCAGGACTCCCGGGATCACACCGCTGAGGACAACCCCGAAGAAGGTTGCATCGGATAAAGGAACCGCCACATACTGCACACTGTAACTCTTCACCGGAACCGATGTAAGCGCCGGCCGGCTTACCATGTGGCTCATGATACTCACGAACATCTTCCGGTTCATTCCGGAGATATATTCATCAATGGCATCCTGTGTCATATAAGGTGATCCGAACACCGTAAGCTGTGCCTGTCTGGTCACCTTTCCCTGCCCCTCTTTCATATCCGCCGGAGTCAGATCCACGGTCCACTCCCGGAAGATTCCGAGACTGTATTCTCCCGTTTCATCTCCTTCTTCCTTTTCCGGTGTTTTTGATTCCTGTGGATCCTTCTTCAGAAACGCCTGATCCGATGTTTTCAGGATACTTTCCGCATCCTGCATGGAAGTCCGGAGTCCCACCGTCATGGCGGATAATGCCAGATTTCCTTCCAGTCCGTCGGTCACCTTTGTTTTACGGATCTCCGGGATCAGATAGTACGGCTCCTGGAAATATACATCCGCATTTTCCTCGGACACCACGCCGTACTGCACCGAGATCCCGTATTTCTCAAGGAACGCATGAAGATTCTTCTGAGGTTCCTTCGTCCATTGGAGAAGGATATAAATGTGTCCGCCCCGGTCCAGATAATCTCCCAGCGCCTTCGTCTCCTCTTCACTGTAGTCATCCGACGGCGAAAGGATCAGGACGCATTCCGCATCCTTCGGAACCGACCCGGTGGAAACCAGCTGGATTTCCTCCAGCGATACATTTTCACGGTTCAGGGCATCCAGGAATTTTCCTGCCAGGAGCAGTTCTCCATGTCCGGAAAGCATATAAACCTTCGGGATCCTGTCCGTGGTCACGAAATCGATGGCACTGGTAAGCAGACCCTCCAGATCGAACCCGTCAGGCTGCATGCCGTAATCCTTCATTGTCTCATCCGAATAGGTGTAGACCCCCGCGAAATCAACCACCCGGAAAGCCGTTCCCGATGTAACGATCATGCTTCCGACGCTGACCCCCGTTGCCACATAACGGAGCGGGAATCTGGGGGAAACATCCGGATCCACGTATTCCACCGAAACATGCGGATAAGCCGCATAGTTTTTCAGCATTTTCACCTGATTGACATCAGCCGAGCTCTCCTTGTTGTAGACATAGATCTTTACGTCTTTTTCCAGAGTATCCAGGAAGTTTTTCGTTTCCTTTGTCAGGAAATGGAACTCCCGCATGGTAATATCATATTCCGTCATCCTGTCCGGAAGACAGGTAACTCCCACATTTACACCGACGGTAATAAGCGCCGTGACCAGAAGCCATACCGCCATCTTTTTCCTGACCTTCGGATTTCCTCCACGCCGGACGCCCGCCGCCTTAAGACGGATCACCGTAAAGACGAGAAACGCCGCTGCAACCGACAGGAAATAGATCACGGACCGAAGCGAGATCACCCCCGACTCCATGGTGATGAATCTGGCCTGGAAATGGAATGCCCCCAGGACCTGTTTGATCACGGGAACTCCCAGCAGTTCACCGAAGCCGCCCATGGTGTAAACCAGGAACAATACCACCGCCGTTGTAACCGCTGCGATCACCACATTGTTTGTAAGGGACGACAGGAAGATTCCCAGTGCAATGGCAGCCATACCGTAAAGCACGTACGCAAGAAGTGTGCTGTACGCTTCCGCTATTGCCACATCCCCGTATCCGGTAAGGATCACCGGAAATGCTGCAGCCACCAGTGCCGGGATCAGAAACAGCGTAAGACATGCCAGGTATTTTCCCAGCACCACGCTCCGGAGCGAAACCGGCGCCGTAAAAAGCAACTGGTCCGTTTTATCCCGGTATTCCTGTGCGAAGCTTCGCATCGTCAGGATCGGTGTGGTGATCGAGAAAAGATAAACCACGGATGCATATGCATAGTTCACATGTGCCGAACCCTGATACAGGTTCAGGACATAGAAATAGATTCCGAAGAAAAACAGAGAGGCCGCCAGATACAGAAAGCCGGTGACACTGCATAAAGCGGAGCGAAGCTCTCTTTTCCAAATGCTAATCATCGTCTTCCTCCTCTTCCACTTCCTCATCCGGACGGATCCTTCTGTATGCCTCTTCCGTTACCTTAAGGAACAGATCCTCCAGATCCCCGGTTCTCTGCTTCATTTCCAGGATCGGAAGCTTTGCCTTTGACGCCGCATAAAAGAACGCCTCTCTCAGGTCTTCTTCCGCCTTTTCCCGGATCCTGATCTGCACTCCGTCACCCTCCGGTATCATGGACATCTCCCGTCCCGGAAGATTCTTTTTCATAAATGTTCCTGCTTCGGCTTCCGTACATTTCACTGTCACCTCCAGCACCTTTCCGGATGCGGAAAGTTCATCGATCTTTCCGGACAGCACCAGCGTCCCTGCTGCAATGATCAGAAGCTCGTCTGCCACCTGCCTTATCTCCGAAAGCACATGGGAACTGACCAGGATCACATGCTCTGCCGCAAGTTCCCGGATCATATGCCGCATTTCCACCATCTGGACAGGATCCAGTCCGTTGGTCGGTTCATCCAGGATCAGGATCTCCGGATCTCCCATCAGTGTGGCTGCAAGCCCCACTCTCTGCCGGAATCCCTTGGAGAGCTGGCTGATCAGTCTTCTTTTTACGGAGGACAGATTTCCGATCCGGATCGCCTCTCTTACGCTTTCCAGCCGGTCCTTTTTCGGAATCCCCCGAAGCTCCGCCTGAAAAGACAGAAACTCCGCCACCGTGAGTTCCGGATAAAGCGGCGGGATCTCCGGCAGATATCCGATCTTCCTTTTCGCCTTTACCGGATCCTTTTCCATGGAAATTCCATCCACAAGAACATCTCCCCCGGTCGGAGCAAGATATCCGGAAAGGAGCTGCATCGTTGTGGTCTTACCCGCACCGTTTACTCCCAAAAGGCCGTAAACATTTCCCTTTTCCAGGGTAAAGCTGACATCCTTCAGTACCGTTACCGGCCCATATACTTTTGTCAGATTCTTTGCTTCAATCATTTCTTCATCACTTTCCGTCTTATTCCGAACCTTCCGGCTTCCGCTTACCTGCCGCCTGATCCCGTCTGACGCCTATCCCGTCTGCGGCGTAATCCCGTCTGCAGCCCGTCTGACGCCTACGCATGGACGAACCCCTTGCCCGAGCAAACGGTCAAGGGGTCCCTTCCGTGACATTTATAATTCAATATCCAATTCTACGGGACAATGATCCGATCCGTAGATCTCGTTATGGATCTTTGCGTCCCGGACCTTATCCTCCAGTTCCTTTGAAACCAGGAAATAATCGATCCGCCAGCCCGCATTCCGCTCTCTGGCGTTAAACCGATAGGACCACCAGGAATATGCATCTGTCTGATCCGGATATTTCAGACGGAATGTATCCACAAATCCGCTGTCCAGAAGCTCCGTCATCTTTCCTCTCTCTTCATCCGTAAAGCCCGGATTGTGATGGTTTGATGCGGGATTCTTGATATCGATCTCCTGATGGGCAACATTCATATCCCCGCAGATGATCACCGGTTTCTTTTCCCTGAGACCGTTCACATATTTCCTGAAATCATCCTCCCATTCCATCCGGTAGGATAAGCGTTTCAGTTCATTCTGCGAATTCGGAACATAGGCCGTGATCAGGAAATAGGTATCCATATCCAGCGTGATCAGTCTTCCTTCCTGATCGTGCTGCTCCACTCCCATTCCGAGGATCACATCCTTCGGCTCTTCCCTGGTAAAAATGGCGGTACCGGAATATCCCTTCCGCTTTGCATAATACCAGTTCTGGAAATAACCGGGCAGGTCCAGCTTCAGCTGGCCTTCCTGCATTTTGCTTTCCTGTATACAGAATGCATCCGCATCCAGCGCCTGAAAGGATTCCTGAAATCCCTTTGTCACACAGGCCCGGATCCCGTTTACATTCCATGAAATGAATTTCTTTATTGCCATGTCAAATCCCTATCTGTCCGTCGGTTTCTCATCTAAATTCACAGGCTTCGGTTCTTCCTTCGGCTCTTCCGGAAGGGAAAGATCCAAAGCAGATGCGATATCCTTCAAAGCCTTTGCAGAAGCCATGAGTCTTGTGATTTCCTCCGCATTCAGGGAGATCGGAACCTTTTCTTCCACACCGTCCGCACCGACGATCGCCGGCATGGAAAGGCAGATATCATCAAGTCCGTACTGTCCGTCCATCAGACTGGATACGGAAAGGATTGATTTCTCATCTCTCGCAATGACCTCGCAGATTCTGGTGATCGCCATGGCCACACCATAGTAGGTTGCCTTTTTACGCTCGATGATCTCATATGCGGAATTCTTTACCATTTCCTGGATATGGCGCTCGGACTGGTCATGATTGAAATGTCCGCGCATCTCGCAGAACTCGGAAAGCGGAATACCGCCTACCATTGCGCTGCTCCATGCAGCCAGCTCGCTGTCGCCGTGCTCACCGATGATATATGCATGCACGGTACGGTTGTCTACATCCAGATGTTCTCCCAGCATGGTCTTAAGACGTGCGGTATCCAGAACGGTTCCGGAACCGATGACACGATTGGTCGGGAAGCCTGAAAGCTTCTGAGCCACATAGGTCAGGATATCCACCGGATTGGAAACGATCAGGAGCACGCCCTCGAATCCTCTCTTTGAGAT
>CADBOV010000031.1 GCA_902796385.1 uncultured Lachnospiraceae bacterium | reverse complement strand
CCCTGTCCGAACAGCCGGTCGCTGATCAACTGTACAAATTCACCCAGGATACCGGCAGCCAGATCCGGATCCGCCTCCTTCATCGAAGAGATCCCGGTTTCCGCCACCAACGGAAATGCATTCCGGACATACTGTGACGCAGCGCCCCCGTCGTCCAGTCCGCCCATCCCGTCGGACACGGCGAACAGTCCATGTTCCGGCGCCAGCACAACCTCGTCCTGGTTACTGGTCCGGCACTTGCCGATATCTACCAATCCTGCCGCCTCATATTCAAATTCAAACAGCTTCGCTTTCATATTTATCACCCCTCGAAGTTTCCGTCCCCGATCCTTCAAATGCAGTCATCCCCGTAGCAAACGGCATCCAGAAAAGCGTCCTTCGTCATTACAGAAGCCCCCTGCAGTAATCTTTTGTTTCCCCCGGTAATGCAAGTATCAGATCATCCCGAAGAACCGCTGCGGACTTGCAGCCGATCTGCGGGCTTTCCAATAATGCATGGTCGATCACAAGCGCGATCTTTTCCGGGATTGAAGCATCACGTTCCCGGATCGGTACGGCTTTTTCCGTAACAAGGGAACGCCATACATTTCCACCCGGCCGGAAATTCTTCGGAAATGCTCCGGTCAGCATATGATAGTAGCTTGCAGCCGCTGCCCATACGTCCACTTCCGGCTTTGCGTACCTGCAGTCAAGCGCCTGCTGACGCGGCATAAACGGAACGGTTCCCTTTACCATTTCAGCACTGCTCATATCCGTAAAGCCCGCCGTCTGGAAAGCCTTCGCCATACCGAAATCCGCCACCTTTGCAACCGGATGATCCCCCTTGTCCGAAAGGAAGATATTTCCGGGTTTAAAGTCTCTGTGAACCAGTCCCTTTGCATGCAGAACCTTCCTGGTTCCGAAAATCCCGCGTTTCTTTATTTCCGTCTCTACATCCACATGATGCACATAATCCAGCCCTTCCAGAACCTGCAGCATGATGTAGGTTGCCAGACCCAGGGGGAGTTTTCCGCCGTGGAGCTTCAGAAGATCATCCACACTTCCGCCCTCACACAGATCCATCAGGATAAAAAATGTACCGTCCGAGCATCCTGTCTGGTAGGTATTTACAACATTTTTATGATGCAGGAATTCCGAGAGTTTTGCTTCCCGGAGGAACATGGCCTTGGCATTTTCATTTCCTGCCACCTTCGGAAGCATGGTCTTTAATGCATAGAATTTTCCGGTCTTTTGTTCCTTCACCTTCCATACTTCACCCATACCGCCTTTTCCGAGAAGCGCGATTTTGTCAAAGCCCTTGACGGGTGACGGGCCGGAGGGTTTCTCCTCCATTGCGCCGCCGATCAGCGCTGCCAGGATTGCTCCCAGCATCTTATCCCTGTCCTGCCGGCATTCGGGACAGAGGGTGTCATCCGGTGATGAGGGCGGGAACATATTTCCGCAGGCACCGCAGACCTTCTGCTCTCCCTGTGAGACAGAGAGGTATCCTGATTCCTCATCTTCTTCCGGTTCTTCCGGCACTGCTGCTTCTTCCGGCTCCGCTGCCTGCCCGGCCGGTTCTTCCGCTTCTTTCTCCGGCTCCGCTGCCGGTTCAATGATTTCGCTGATCACCGGCATTTCCGTTCCGGCCGGAACCGGGGGTTCCTCCTCGGCCAGCGTCCCGTCTTCCTTCACCTGCTCTGCCTCAACCACGGAGCAGGTCAGCTCGCATCTTTTTCCAAGACGGATCCTGTCCCCGTCATGCAGTTCATATTCGTCATGTTCTTCACTCCTGGCTTCTTCCCAGGACTGGTCCCGTTCCCGCTGACCGATCTTCTCATCATTCAGAAATGTTCCGTTCAGGCTTCCGAAATCCTGGAGTTTCACCTGGGGTGGATTGATATCCAGAAGACAATGATACCGGGATACCGTATTCTCCGGCAGCACGATCCCGCAATCCTCCTGCCTTCCGATAAACACACGGTCCGGATTCTCATATTCATACTTCTTTCCTTCCAGTTCTCCTCTGGTAACCTCAAATATAACCTTTCCTGCCATACTAACCCCTCCTGTTTCTATCTGCTTTCCCCGTTCTTTTTTCTCCCGTTTCTTCCTGTTTATCTTCGTCAGATCTGTATCATCTTCGTCAGGTCTGTCTTATTCCTGTCGACGTTTTTTCCTTCGTTATGATTTTTTAATTCCAGGTACTGCTTCCGTTTTCATTTCGTTTTATGAGTCCCAGCAGCAGCGCCGCATCTCCCTCCGACAGACTTCCTCGCCCGATCAGGCAGCACAGCACATCATATACATAATCCATCACACCATGATCGGAAAAAGAAGTGTACCTCTTTTCAAATTCCTGTTCTTCCCCGGTCCGCGGATGCTTTTCATAATATTCCACCATCCTTCGGACTACAGTTTCCCGCTGCCGGTACTGATCCAGGAGCTGCTGATCATAACTGTCCTGCGGCGGATCCAGCCGCCCCATGACACGCTCCAGATTTTCCTGCTCATAAACCGGATACCTTTCATGCGCCGAACGAAGCGCTCCCAGCACTGCCATATCCAGCGCGGTTACCGGCTCCGTCAACAGCTGCAGCTTCATGCATCGGAGCATAATGTCGATCTCATCCTCTGTCATATTGGAATACAGCCCGAATGCGATCAGCTTCTCTCTCAGGTAACGTACCGTAACCGACTTCCCCGCAAGGATCGGATAAAGCAGGTTTTTCAGGGAAGCATTCAGTTCACCGGTCACTGCCAGTTCATGTATGCTTGCATCTCCCAGATACAACAGCAGGAAACGACACAACCTCAGATCGGTATGCTGTTTCTTCTCTCCCTCTGCAAACTGTCCCCGAAACCGCTCGAACCATCCGCTGACGGTTCCGTTTTCAATGGCACGTGCCAGTTCCGCACTCATAAATGCCGTTGCAAGCGGCGGCTCCTCCTCAACCGTAGTCACACCGAAAAGCCCGAGTCTGTCTGTCAGTTCGCGGTACATTTCAACAACATCCGGAGCACCCGCACTGTTTTGAAGCAGCAGCCTTGCGGCTCCGTCCAGCGGATTTTTGATATACAGCCTCGGATAGCCGTTACGAAGAAGAAACTCATCCAGCTTCGCGGCGTCCATTCCGAGAGCCATACCCAGCTCCTTCAGGCGTTCCTTTCCGTTGGGTTTTGCCTTTCCGGTTCTCCAGCGGTCGATCATGGTATGGCTGACAAGGCACCTTTTTCCAAGCGCCACGGAGGACAGCCCCTGGGCATCCATTTTTGCCTGTACATCTTCCGAAAAAACGTATGCATCAAAGCCTGACAATATTTCTTCAAGAGAAAGAAGGTCATCTGACAAAATGTTGTATTTATCCTTCATCCGGGCATCCTCCGGGCATTTTCCAATGCCAAAGATCAATTTCATTTTAACAGGTGTGGGGGGTTGTTTTTTGAGTAAAGTTGCAAATCTACAGAGTATCTTGAGATGGACTGTTTCCGGCCCTTGACACGGCCATTCTAATTATACCAAATTTTACACATAAAAAGAAACCCCTGATTGACAGTACCGGACTGAAAATCAGGGGTTTAAAATGTATCATTCCTGGATCAGATCATAAGCCGAAACCTTCTTCATCCGACCGGACATAAGATAGGTCATTCCGAACACCAGCACCGCAAGTACCACAATGGTGATACCGATCAGAACCGGACTTACCAGAAAGTCCGCACTGGCAATTCCGAAGCCTCCCAGAACAACGGAGACCAGAGGATTCACCAGGAAGAATCCCAGCACTGCACCTGCAACCGATGCCACAAGACTTACGGGGAAAAGGGACAGCGCCAGCTGCAGACGGAGCTGCCGGCTTGTAAAGCCCACTGCCTTCTTGATCCCGAATTCCTTCTCCTTCTTGATGAAAATGGTTTTCAGAAGCAGCTTGATCACAAGGTAAATGATCACAAGATTCACAAGGACCAGAAGAAGGATCAGCATCAGCGTTGCAAACATGGTCAGATTCTCGCTGCTTCTTGCATAGCTGTAATCATTATGAAGTGCCGTACACTTGTCACCCAGAAGGGCCTTTGCCTCGGAAAGTACCCTGTCCACCGCTTCCGCATCCGGATCCTGAAGACGGAACCGGACAGCCGTAAGCTCTGTGGGGATCCCAAGCCGTTTTGCCCCTTCCAGGCTGACGAATACCCTGTCTCCCATATGGACTACGGACTGCTGGAAGCCGGTTACGATGAACCGTTGCTTCTGACCGCCATATTCCACCAGGATCTCATCACCGATCTTTACCTGCAGTTTTTCTGCAAGGAGACGACCGATCACAGCCTCATTTGCCTCACGGAACATGGTCCCTTCGTACACACCACAGTCCAGATATTCCGGCTTCTCCGAGTAGAGAATGAAGGTCTCTCTTCCCTGGACACTGATATTGGTCCATCCGAGACCATAGGCCTGCGTAACACCGGGTATTCCCGCGATCCGGTCCCGAAGCTCTTCATACTCTGTCTCATCCTTTGCACTGACATCTACGATCCCGTCCGGAACATCCCCGTTCACCAGACGCTGGAACCTGGAAATATCCACCCTGGAATTGTAGAACAGGATCACGGAGAAAATGGTCATGAAGCCTACCACGGTCACGATCCCCAGTACGATCAGGTTCTGTCCCTTACTCTGCAGCATGCTCTTCGCTGCAAGGAGCGGATTCAGCTTCCCTCTGGTGTTTGCCAGCGGCAGATGATTCTTCTTAAATGTGTTCGCCTGCAGACCGAAACGAAGGGCTGTTGCAGGATGCAGGTTCTTCAGTTTTGAAGTGGAAAGCAGGACCACCAGCGTCATGGCCAGCAGCACGCCACCAAGGATCATGGCAGCCATTCCCGGATATACCCGGTTCTCCCATACCATTCCGGATACGCTCCGGAGCATCCTGCTGTCGATCACCGGAATCAGGAAATAAGCAAGTCCGATCCCGACTCCCGTTCCGATGATCCCGATCACCAGATATTCCAGGATAAATGCAACCTGTACCTGACGGTTCGTATAGCCCACGGCCCTGAGTGCACCGATATTCTTAACATCACGGTCAATGTTATTGTTGATGGTAAAAATGATCATCACCAGACATACGCCCATTGCGATCAGCGAGAATACGGTCATGAAAGCCGCAAGGATATTCGTTACACTGACATAGCCGGCCTTCGCCAGTTCCATGGCGTAACAATAGGTAGCAACTCCGGATTCATTCAGCGCATCCGTCACGACCTTCTGTCCGTCATCGAATACCACTCCGTCCCTGTAGCCGCATATGATCTCCACCTGGCTGATGGTCGAGGTTCCGGCTTCCTTTGCCTCTACAGCCCGTTTCCACATTTCCCGGAACGCTTCATCTTCAAACAGGAACCCATGCCAGGAATACTGATTTCCCTGCTGTAATTCCTCACAGATCCCGGCCACCGTAAACTCTTTCGATCCCAGATTATCGTAAGCAAGCGTCAGCTTATCTCCCACCTCCAGATTGTTCGCATATGCATAGTAGACGGTAAGGTAGACCTTATTTCCGGAAACGGAGTCATCCCGGCTGATATAATTCAGTCCCTCTGCATGCTCTCCCTTTACGGAATGCAGCACCGCATCATCACGAGTCTCTTCAAACCCTTTCGCCTTGCAGGAAACCAGCATTTCCTCCGGCCGGATAATGTCGGACATGGTGTAGCGGGACACATCCTCCATACGATCCATGGTCTTTCGCATGGTCTCCTTGTCTCCGAAAGCAAAGATGACCGAATCTCCGATCCCGGCAGTTTCCTTCTTCTCATCGTAGAGGGAATCATACTTATTTACAAAAAGACCGGTCTGAAGCAGCATGACCGAAATGGTGATGATCAGAAGGAATACGGTGAGTACTGTTCTGTCTTTTCTGATGTTGGATTTCACTAATTTGAGCATTTATAACCTCCTGTGTTCCTGATCGATTATTCACAGCCTTCCGCCGACCGCATACACGATAATCCTGCTTAGCATACGAGCATGCAGCTGCCGTATCGAATATGCGGCTGTGAATAATAAGGGTTCACCATCCCATGTTCTCCAAAAACTTCCGGATCTTCTCGTGCCGCTCTTTATCACCGCTTACATATTCGCCGGGATTG
>CADBOV010000030.1 GCA_902796385.1 uncultured Lachnospiraceae bacterium | reverse complement strand
CATCCTCCAGCTCCATATATTTTACATTGTTGGGATGCCCTTCCTTTACACGCTCCATAAAATCCCGGATCTGCCGGAATGGCATGTAATAAAGGTCGTTCCGCATGGTGAAATGTAAAATGATAAAGGACACACCGCCCTGTTTCTCAAAGTCGCACATGAACTGATACTGGTGCTCATGGACATTCCGCAGGGAAAATGTATCCGTCCGGCTTTCCTTTGCGTCAAAGCAGACAGGGATCCCCTGTACCACGCCGATATAATCCACGGTGGAATCCTTTTCGAAAAAGGCTTCCGTGATCCGCCGTTCCGTCTTGTCGAATTTGACCGGTGTTATGGGAGTGGGGATCTTCTGAACCAGCGCCAGTCCGTGCATGCGGTAATATTCATTTGTGGCATTGATCAGGTCCTCCAGGCCGCTGCCCCGAAGACCTCTGGAATTCCATGTAGCCAAGGGTATCTCCTAACCGACTGTTATCTTCGTGATACGTTCGTCTGCTTTTTCCTTTGCATTCGGAAAATATTTCAGGATCCGGTCCGGAATGTGGGATTTTACAATGGTTCCGTTGGGAAGCTTCAGCTGGTACGCATGCAGCAGCTGCCCCGTCAGATCCGGATCCAGTTTTTCATTTCTTGCAGGATCTCCGTATTTCGGATCTCCCGCCACCGGGAAACCGTAATGCTGCATGGTAACGCGGATCTGATGTGACTTTCCGGTATGCAGCCGGCACAGCATAAGGCTGATATCCTTATCCTTTCTGTAATCCAGCGGATAGATCTCCGTCCAGATGGGCTCCGGTTCTCCCAGTCTCAGTGTTTCCTGCGGGCGCTTTCCGCCCCGCATCCATACATATGCCTGATTTCCGTAGCTTGCCTTCACGTAATCCAGCCGGTCGAAATGTCCCTTCAGATTACATTTTCCGTGAACAATGGTCAGATAGATCTTCTGGGTGGTTCTTCCGTCCTTTTCGCCAAACAGCTTAAACAGGTTTCTTGCACCCTGTTTGGATTTGGAAGCGGCCACGATCCCACTGGTGTTCCGGTCCAGACGGTTGCAGACCGACGGGCGGAAGGTATTCAGACTTTCAGGTGTGATCTCATTTTTCTCCAGCAGATATGCGATCAGTGCATCATTTAAGGAGCGGTCCTTTTTGGTTCCCTTCTGTGTCAGGATGCCGAAGGGCTTGTCCAGCACCAGGATATCCGCGTCCTCATAGAGGATCACATCCTTCGTCATCCAGGGATAATCCTTCAGTTTCGGCAAAAATCTAGCGGTTTCGCTTTCCTTCCGGATATCTGCCAGCGTTTCTTCCGCAAAATAAAGCTGTACCGTATCTCCTTCGGAAAGAACCTCGTCCCCGGTTGCTTTCTTCTCATTCAGCAGGATATTTTTCTTCCGAAGCATTTTAAATGTAAAGCTCTGGGGCATTCCCTTGAAATAATAGAAACAGAATTTCTTCAGCTTCTGCCCCGCTTCGTTTTTTCCAACTTTGATCTCTCTCATATCAGAACCCCAATTCCATCAGTCGTTCGGCAATCTGTACGTCATAACGGGCCTGATCCTCCTTCGGCGGAGTCAGACGATCCAGTTCCCGGCTCATATCCTTTAACGATTCCACTACCACCACACGCGGCTTCGTGGGGGGACCTTCCTGAACCTTTTTCAGATAGGTCACCGCATCCTTCTTCTTCTGATTCTGTCCCGGCTGCAGCAGGCCGATCACGTTATTGTTATATACGGCCACGCAGGGATAAAAGAGAACGCCGTCCGTATCCGTGATGGAAATATCATAGGCAAAGATGGTCTCTTTCTTCGCCGCGATCTCCTCCGCTTCCTTATAATCCGCTGCAGACAAGGGCTCGCAGCGGATCACCATAAGGTATCCGATCAGATTCTTTGCAAAGGGAATGGACATGATACATGCCAGAACCACGAACAGTGTCTTCTTTGTCTGGAAAAATACCAGACTGATCAGTACATCTGCGAGTATAAATGCAAAGCAAAGAAGCATGAGAAGCATTCTTTTTCTCTTTAAGCTTTTTGCATATCCGTAATTTCCTTTTGCTACCATCAGGTCATCCTCCAACCGGGCAGGTATTTGTTCTTGATCCTGCCGTCCTTTGCTTTGCCGAAGCCAAGGGGCATTCCTTCCACAAAGATCATTACCCGGCCATCTTTTAATTCGTTCTTTTCATATTCCAGGGTTTCTCCCCGGAGATACCGTACGACTCTGTCATCCTCCACCGAAAGGTTCAGGCTGTTTTTGTAATCCTCCGGACGAAGGGTCATGGCAAGTGCCTGGGAAGGATCGAACCTGCCTTTTTTTTGTTCACCCATGAACAGTCCGTAACGAAGGACCCTGAGCCCCCGTGTCTTCGGATTCTCATCCTTCGGAAGAAGTGAGAGCCGGTTCTGTTTCAGATATAGCCGTTTCTCATCAATGGGGAAATTGAATTCCTTTAAGAACTCCAGAATATCCTCTGTCAGCTTATCTCCTCTTAGGATTTCACGTTCCGAAGTGGAAAATCCGGTTCCGTGATCCGCCTTCCGGAATAAAGCCGCAAAGTGTCCTTCTCCCTTGATCCTGTGGGGGAAAAGGTGTTTGGTATATTTCATTTCCTCGATCCCGTCATTTCCCCAGTCCGGTCTGCCGGACAAAAAGCCCGGATGCTCCGGAAGCGGGACCAGTGTCAGATCCGGATCCAGCGAAAGCAGATACTCCACTGCCTGCTCATCCTCTCCCGGATGAAATGTACAGGTGGAATATAGGAGCATTCCGCCGGGTCGCAGCATACGCACCGCATCCTTCAGGATCGACCGCTGGAGCGGAATAAACTTCTCCGGCCCGCCCTGTTCCCAGGCGGTGATCATGGTCTGGGATTTGCGGAACATGCCTTCCCCCGAGCAGGGAGCATCGATCAGGATCTTATCAAAATATGCGCCGAAATGATCCGCCAGACGGTCTGCGGTTTCGCAGGTCACAAGGATATTTGCGGCACCGAACATTTCAAGGTTTCTGATGAGGGCCTTTGCGCGGCTGGCACTGACATCGTTGGATACAAGAAGTCCGGTACCATGCAGCTTTTCCGCAAGTGCCGTGGATTTCCCGCCGGGAGCGGCGCAGAGATCCAGTACACGGTCTCCCGGTTCAACCGGAAGTGCTGCCGCAGGAAGCATTGCGCTGGGTTCCTGCAGATAATATGCCCCCGCATAGTAAAACGGATGCTTGGAAGGTGGATTCTCCTGTGCATCCGTATCCAGATAAAAGCCCGTGGGACACCAGGGAACGGGGGTCAGTGTCCAGGGCGAAAGCTTCTTTAAGTCTTCCGCCGTGATCCGTCCCGTATTCACCCGGAGTCCGTGCGTCATAGGTTCCTGAAGACAGGCTTCATAGCGTTCAAGTTCTTCCTCTCCCAGAAGCTCACGAAATGTAGTTTTAAATTGTTCGGGAAGTGTTCTCTTTCCTGCCATAGTTCATACCTGTATTCTAAATTGTGTAACGTCGTGTCACATGGCACCTGTTCGCGTTATGCGTGTCACATGGTACCTGTTCGCGTTATGCGTTCTACGTTCTACGCGGCATCGTCCGTATCTTCGTAGTAAGAAGGCTCTTCCTCCGGCTCATCATCATAGTCATCGCCGGGAGCATCATCATACCCTTCGTCGGGCTCATCAAATCCCTCATCCGAACCGTCATCGGACCCTTCGTCGGATCCGTCATCATAGCCTTCGTCCGAGGATTCATCGGAACCGTCACCTTCGTCACCGGATTCCTCGCCGGAATCATCTGGTTCAGCAGGCTCGTATGTTTCATTGGCATCCGAATTCGGATTGACCGGAGTGGTATTGATGTTGATCCGGGTATAAAGGAAATCGTATTCCTTTTGGATCGCTTCACATTTCGGGTACTGCTCTTTCAGTTCAGTCGCCAGCTGGAATGCGCCGTCAAGATCACCGTCCGCCTCCAGAAGCGCGATCCGGTTGTAATTCAGAAGATCCTTATAGTTGTTGTCAGAAGCCTTCAGCCCCTGTTCGAGCATGTCCTTGGCTTCAGCGTATTTCTTCTCGTTGATCATGGCGGTGGAAAGCTCGTATGCCACATAGCTGTTGACGGGACGCACTTTAATATAGTTTTCCAGCGCTTCCCGGGCTTCCTTCGTTTCTTTCCGTTCGTTGTAGACCGATGCAAGACAAAGGTACATATAAGGCTGGGTCCTGGCCAGATTCTTCATCTGCTCGATCATGTTGTCATCAGCCTTTTTCCCTTTGTATTTCTCCATTTCATTCATGGATTCCGCTGTTTCGGTAAGGGAAATGAGAAGCGTTTCATCGATGGATCCGTTGTTTTTCTCATTGATCTGGCGATAGCACTCCACTGCATCCGAATACCGGTTCATACGAAGATAACATGCACCCAGATACATTTTCGTATCCAGATCCATTTTCGCGGAAAACCACTGCTTCTCCTCCAGACTCTTCTCGAAGAGGGATGCGGCCGTCTTATAATCTCCGCCGTTGAAGGATTCAATCCCCTCGTTCCGGAGTTTTTCCTTGTTCGATGAGGACTTTGCCCAAAGGACGGCAAGGATCGATCCGAAGAGAATGGTGACAACGACATACATGATCATCAGCTGCTGAAATCGTTTATTGTTTTTTCTCCTTTTTCCTGCCACTTGTTTATTCCTTAATCAATCTAAAAACTAAGCATCTTTCTGCTCACTGTTATAAGCCTGGGCAAATCTCCAGGAATCCCGGCACATCCGTTCCAGATCGTACTCGGCTTCCCAGCCCAGCTCTTCCTTGGCCTTCTTCGGATTTGCATAGCAAACCGGAACATCCCCGGGACGACGAGGTTTGATGCTGTACGGAACCGTCAGATCATTTGCTTTTTCAAATGCATGGACGATATCCAGAACGCTGTATCCGGTTCCGGTTCCCAGGTTGTAGATATTTGTACCCTCGGTAGACATGACCTTATCCACGGCGCAGACATGCCCCTTTGCAAGGTCGACCACATGGATATAATCCCGGACACCCGTTCCGTCCGGTGTGTCATAATCATTTCCGAAGACACCCAGTTCCGGAAGATTTCCGACAGCCACCTGCATGATATACGGCATCAGGTTGTTGGGGATTCCGTTCGGTGCTTCGCCCAGCAGTCCGCTTTCATGCGCGCCGATGGGATTGAAATAACGAAGCAGTACCACGGACCACTCGGGATCCGCTACCGTGAAATCCGTCAGGATCTGCTCCAGCATCAGTTTCGTGGAGCCGTACGGGTTCGTGGTGGAAAGCGGGAAATCCTCCGTGATCGGTACGGTCTTCGGATTTCCGTATACCGTGGCCGAGGACGAGAAAATGATCCGCTTGCATCCGAATTCCTTCATCAGCTTACAGAGATTCAGGGTTCCGGAAATATTATTCTCATAGTACATAAGCGGTTTTGCAACCGATTCACCCACTGCTTTTAATCCTGCAAAATGGATCACGCAGTCAAATGTATTCTCCTCAAAGATCGGCCGCATGGACTCCGGCTCCAGCATATCTGCTTTATAGAACTTCAGATCCTTTCCCGTGATCTTTTTGATCCGGTCGATGGCATCTTCCCTGGAATTATACAGATTGTCGAATACAACAACCTCATGTCCGTTCTTTAACAGCTCAACGCAGGTATGGGAACCGATGTATCCGGTACCGCCGCTTACAAGTATTTTCATAATGTCCTCCTATAATGTCCCGACAAACCGAAGGAAGGCTTCCTTTCCTTCGACGTCACGTTTATACACACCGGCATCCTCCAGCACTCCGACGAAAACATTTCCGATTTCCTGCATGAGGATGGAGTCAATATTTTTCTCGTTGATGTCATCATATGAAGTACGGATCTCTTCTGCCCATTTCGCATGGCTCTTCAGGGTTTCCGTAGCCAGAAGATCACCGCCGGTAAGAAGTGCCGTCCGGACTTCCCCGAAGATCTCCTGCTTAAGGCGTGCCGGAAGAATGGCCAGCCCCATAACCTCGATCAGCCCGATATTCTCCTTCTTGATGTGATGATACTTCGGTCCCGGATGGAACAGTCCCAGGGGACGGTCCTCCGTGGTCCGGTTATTCCGGAGTGTCAGATCCAGTTCATAGACACCCTCATTGCAGCGGGCAATGGGGGTTATGGTATTATGCGGTTCGCCGTCTGACTCGGCAAGGATCTGAACCGACGGATCGCTGTAGCCTCTCCAGCAGTTAAGGATATGATCCGCCAGATCCACAAGCCGCTCGATCTCCTTCGAACGGATACGGATCACGGAAAGCGGCCATTTGATGATCCCCGCTTCCACATCCTCATAGCCCGGGATCACAACCGGGGTTTCGATAGGCGCGGTGGCCATGGGGAAGGTATAATTACCGCCCTGGTAATGGTCGTGGGAAAGAAT
>CADBOV010000029.1 GCA_902796385.1 uncultured Lachnospiraceae bacterium | reverse complement strand
TGAAGATGTACCTTTAAAGGATTCCGGAATCAAGGATGATTCCGCTACATCCAGATTCTTCAAGCAGGCTGAGGAGACAACCGTAGTCGGCGGAGATGATGACGAGGTATTCGTAGGCGAGATCGAAGAGGCACGTAAGCCCGGCAAGGCCATGATCGGTGATGGCGAAGAGGGCGAAGGCGACGACTTCGAGTTCCTGTAAAATAGACTTTCGAATGCAACGGAAAAAGAGTGCTGCAGAGGTGTGGCACTCTTTTTTCGAGAGTGGAGAGATATGCTGTATTATATTAAGGGAAAGATAGTTGAAACAGGACCTGATCATCTGATCCTGGATCATAACGGGATCGGATTCCGGATCTTCACCACCGGGCGTATTATCCAGGAGCTGACTGTTCAGGGGAAAGAAGAGGTTCTTCTTTATACGCACCATCAGATCCGTGAGGATGAATGGGTTCTGTTCGGTTTTCCGGATCGCGGGGAACTCCGTGTATTCCGTAAGCTGATCACCGTCAGCGGGGTCGGCCCGAAGGTGGCCCTTTCCATCCTGAATCTAATGACGGTGGAAGAGCTGTACTATGCGATCCAGTCCGGAGATTCCAAAGCAATCTCCAAGACACCGGGCATCGGTCCGAAGATCGCACAGCGTGTGGTGGTAGACCTGAAGGGTTCCATCGAACCGGTGGATATGGACCTGAAATTCGAAGAGTCCGGTTCCTCACCGGAACAGAGTGTCGTAAACGAAGTTGCGGAAGCACTTACTTCGCTGGGATATTCAAATATGGACGCACTCCGTGCCATCCGGAAAGTGGAGGGCGCTGATCAGATGACGGTGGAAAAACTCCTTTCTGCCGCACTGAAAAAAATATGATAAACAGGATGTTGTATGGAAAGAAGGATCATTACAACTGAAGTAACGCCGGAAGAGGCTAAGACGGAAGCAGGGCTTCGTCCCACCTCCTTTTCGGAATATATCGGACAGGATAAGGTAAAGAAGAATCTGAATGTCTTCATTCAGGCCGCAAAGAAGCGGAAAGAGGCACTGGATCATGTTCTTCTTTACGGACCTCCGGGACTGGGGAAGACCACACTGGCAGGTATCATTGCCGAAGAAATGGGTGTCCAGATCAAGATCACCAGCGGACCGGCCATTGAAAAGCCAGGAGAGATCGCTGCGATCCTGAATAACCTTTCGGAAGGAGATGTCCTCTTTATCGATGAGATCCACCGTCTGAACAAGCAGGTGGAAGAGGTTCTTTATCCCGCCATGGAGGATTATGCCATCGACATAGTGATCGGAAAGGGTGAGAGCGCCCGTTCCATCCGCCTTTCGCTCCCGCATTTCACACTGGTCGGAGCCACTACAAGGGCAGGAATGCTGTCGGCACCGCTCCGGGACCGGTTCGGCGTCGTTGACCGTCTGGAGTTTTATTCCGTTCCGGATCTGATGCGGATCATCATCCGTTCCGCAAATGTGCTGGGCATTTCCATTGACGACGAGGGTGCGCTGGAGATTGCAAAACGTTCCAGGGGAACGCCGCGGCTGGCGAACCGCCTTTTAAAGAGAGTACGCGATTTCGCAGAGGTTGAACATTGCGGTGAAATCGATTATACTATAGCGAAGAGAGCACTGGATCAGCTGGATGTAGACAGCGCCGGTCTGGATCAGACAGACCGGAACATCCTGGAGACCATTATCCGGCAATTCCACGGGGGTCCCGTGGGACTTGAGGTTCTGGCCGCTGCCATCGGCGAAGATTCCGGTACGATTGAAGATGTTTATGAACCGTACCTGATCAAGAACGGCTTTATAAACAGAACTCCCCGGGGAAGAGTAGTTTCCGAGCGGGCATATCGACAGTTAAATCTCGAAGGATTACTTACGGATCCGAAGTAGATTGAGGAGGGGGAAATGGCACAAAAGATTAACATACCTGTAGTGATCGGCGGAAAGGTCTATACACTGAGCGGCTATGAGGGAGAGGATTATCTGCAGAATGTAGCAACCTACATTAACGGTAAGATTGCCGAATGCAAGACATCCGAGCAATATCGCCGCATGAACACGGAGTATCAGGGTGTACTTTTGGCTTTGAACATCGCAGATGACTTTTTCAAGGCAAAAGAAAAAGCAGATGAGATCGCAAGAGACGATACCGAAAAGGAACAGCAGCTCTATGATCTTCGCCACGAAGTGATCGAGGCACAGATCAAGCATGAAGCTGCACTGAAGCTGGTTGAAGAATACAAGGAACAGATCAACGCACTTCAGAGAAAGATCGTTCAGCTGGAAGCGGAAAAGGATAGAAAAAATGATAAATAAGAGACCGGAAATCTTAGCGCCCTGTGGAAATCCCGCTGCCTTTCGGGCGGCGCTTTCAGCCGGCGCAGATGCAGTTTATCTGGCACTCGACCGGTTCGGCGCACGTGCTTATGCCGGTAATTTTACGCAGAATGAGCTTCTTCATACACTTGAAGAGGCTCATTTGCATGATGTAAAGGTTTATCTGACCTTAAATACCTTACTGAAAAATGAAGAACTTGCCATGCTTCCGAAGGAACTGGATCCCCTTTACAAAGAAGGGCTGGATGCGGTTCTGGTACAGGATTTCGGCGTGGCTGATTTCCTGCGGGAACGGTATCCGGACCTGCCGCTGCATGCCAGCACGCAGATGAATATCTGTTCTCCGGAATCCGCAAAATATGTACAGAGTCTGGGATTCACCAGGGTGGTTCCCGCCCGGGAGCTTTCACTGGAGGAGCATCGTCGGATCCGGGAAACGGCAGGGATCGAAGTAGAAGTCTTTGTTCACGGAGCCCTCTGTGTCTGCTACAGCGGAAGGTGCTATCTTTCTTCCTTTGCCGGCGGACGGAGCGGAAACCGGGGACGCTGTGCCCAGCCGTGCCGTGAAAAGTATAACGGTGCCTACCTTCTTTCCATGAAGGATCTCTGTACCCTTGAGGATATCCCGGAGCTTGTAAATGCAGGCATCGATTCCTTCAAGATCGAAGGACGGATGAAGAATGAATACTATGTTGCAGCCTGTGTGGATGCATATAAAACCCTGACGGAGGAGTGTCTGCAGGGTACATTTTCCATGGAACGCGCAAAGCATTACCGGGAACGTCTGGCTGAGGTTTTCAACCGGGGCGGATTTACCCGTGGCTATTACTACAGACATTCCGGAAAGGATATGCTGGATGAAGAAAAACCTGGACGTTCCGGGATCCGGATCGGTACCATCCGAAAGGTTATGGACGGGGAGATCACGGTTTCCTGCCTTACGGATCTGAACCGGAAGGATGCACTTGAGATTTCCTATTCCGAAACGGAAGAGCCCATCCGTCTTACCGTTCCGGAGGCTGCAAAAAAAGGAGAAACCATACAGCTCCGGGCAGGCCGTACCAGAATGCTGGAAAAGGGAATGCCCGTCATCCGTGTACGGAATGAAGCCTTAAAGGAGGAGCTGGAAGAGCGGTTTCTGGAGCAGGGGAAAAAGATCCCCATCCGCTGCAAGGCGGTCCTGAAACAGGGCGTTCCCTTTACCCTTACTGCGGATACCGGCAGTTTGCAGGTTTCCGTAACCGGAACCATACCGGAAATCGCAAAGGGAAGTCCCGTATCGGATGATGTGATCCGTTCGAAGATCGGAACCCTCTCGGATACGGATTTTGTCCCGGAACAGCTGGAGATTGAAAATGAAGGTTCTTTATTCCTTCCCGCCTCTGAAGTGAAACGTCTCCGAAGAGAACTGGTGGAGAAACTTCGTAAAGAGTTGACCGGAAAGTTCCGGAGAGACTCCGAACCCGGCAATTCTGATGAAATACAAGGAAAGATGGTTTCCGCTCAAGATCCGTCTGAGCAGGGTAAGATCGTGTTCGTTTCTTCCCCCGAAGCAGCGGAAGTTCTCCTTCCCCTCGGTCCGGAAATGATCATCTTTGACTTCGGACTTGACCGGGTTGATCCGGACACCATTCGGTCTCTATATAAGAAATACAGTGAGAAAACAGCCTTTCTGATCGGTTTCCCCTATATTTACAGGGATATCATACCGGAAGATACGATGAAGGAACTGCTGGAGTTGGCTATGGAAACGGACGGAGCGTACATTTCCGGACTGGACACTTTTTCATGGCTTCTTCATCAGAAGGTAACACTCCGAAATCTTTATCTGGGTGCGGCCCTTTACGGATATAATGACAGGGCAGTGGAACATTTTGCAAAAGCAGCAAAGGGTTCGGCAGACAGGGTTCTCATGGAAGCACCCTATGAACTCGGGGAAGAGGAGACGGACAGGATCCGGGTTCCCGTGGACGTTCAGCGGGTAACCACCGTTTACGGACGTCTTCCCATGATGATCACGGTCCAGCGCGGTACCGACGGAACAAAAGAAACCCTCACCATGAACAGAATGCTGCAGACAGACAACGGAAAAGACACAAAATCCGGTCATCCGGGCAGAAACGGCAGTGCAAACCGCCTGATACTTTATCCGGTTCCGGAAATGTGTTATAATGTCATTTTAAGTGGCAGGCCGGTGCTTCAATCCGGTGGAACAAAAACAGCTTATCGCTTTACTACGGAAGAAAAGGACAGAATAGAAGGAATCTATCTGGGACATGAGAAACCGGAAGGATTCCGTCATCGGGGATTATTATGATCAATCTTATCACAGTCGGATCCAAATATATGATTCTGGTCTTTATGGCACTTTATACCATAAAGTGTTTTTCCTATTTCACGAAAAAGCCGGACAAACGGAAATGGAACCTGAATCTGCAGGTGTTTGACATTTTTGCGATCCATTTCCTGTGCCATCTGACCCTGTATCTGAATACAAAGGATAAAACGGTTCTGGCTTATTATCCGATCGAATTACTTATCGCAATCCTGTATATCGTATTATTCCATGCGGTTTATCCGAAAGCATCCAGGCTGATCATCAACAATATCACCTTCCTGATGCTGATCGGATATACCATGCTGACCCGTCTGGATCACGGGCTGGCCGTCCGCCAGTTCATTCTGGCCACGGTATGTCTGTTCCTCGCCAGCTTCATCCCCTTTATCATGGGCAAGCTGAAAAATATGCGGAACTGGACGATCCTGTACGGCGTGGTGGGACTGATCACGTTGCTGACGGTATTCATACCGCATGTGGGAATGAGTATCTACGGATCCAGGAACTGGATCCAGATCGCAGGCATTTCCCTTCAGCCCATGGAATTCGTAAAGATCCTCTTCGTGCTCTTTGTAGCCAGCGGACTGGTAAAGGCCGCAACCCTGAAGGATGTGGTGATCAACGCGGTGATCGCCGCTGCATTTATGGCAGTCCTGGCTGTGGAAAAGGACTTCGGAGCCATTGCGATCTTCTATATCGCCTATATCACCATGGTTTATCTTGCCACATCGAGACCGGTATTCATGATCCTCGGCATCGTCCTGGTGGTTGGAGCGGTAGTTGTGGGATACATCCTGTTCAAGGATACCCTGTTCTCCCACATTTCCGTCCGTGTCGAAGCATGGAGGGACCCGTGGAAATATCAGAGCACGGGCGGTTATCAGATCTGCGAATCCCTCTTCGCCATCGGTACCGGCGGATTCACCGGCATGGGACTCGGAAAGGGTATGCCGTACTACATCCCGGTCAATGAAAGCGATTTCATTTTCTCGGCGATCTGTGAGGAGATGGGTGCCATCTTCGGGCTCTGCCTGATCCTGATCTACGTCAGCGGATTTATCGCCATGGCCAATATCGCCATGAAATGTAAACAGCCGTTTTTCAAATATATGACCTTCGGCTTTGCCATCAGCTACATCGTTCAGGTCTTCCTGAATATCGGCGGTGTGACAAAGTTTATCCCGTCCACCGGTGTGACACTGCCTCTGGTCAGCTACGGAATCAGTAGTATGTTCAGTACACTGATCATGTTCTCCATGGTTCAGTTTGTATATATCTTAGTTGCAAAAGAAGGAGAAACTCTTGAAGAAGAAGAACGAACCCTCAGAGCGGAAGCCAGAAACTCCATTGGAGGAATTCCTGTTCCGCAAGGAGGCAAGGGAACAAAAGAATAAAAGAAAAAACCGGCCGATCGTCATCATGACCTATGCCTTCGTGCTGCTTTTCCTCGGAATGTTCGGTTATATCATTTATTTCCTGGTTGCGGATGCGGAGCGTGTCGTTGCAAATACGGGAAACCGCCGGCAGGATGCCATGTCCGACACGGTTACACGTGGACAGATCCTGACTTCGGACGGGGTAGTGGTTGCCGAAACCAAGGAGCAGGACGGTAAAGAGGTTCGTGTTTATCCCTACGGCAGTCTTTTTTCGCATGTGATCGGGTATAATTCCTATGGACGTTCCGGTGTGGAGCTTTCCATGAATTTCCAACTGCTGACTTCCCATGAGGATATCGTCAAGCAGGTGAAGGATGACCTGGCCGAGCGGAAGAAACCGGGTGACCGGGTGATCACCACGCTGGATTATAAGCTGCAGAATGCCGCATCCAAGGCGCTGGGCAATCATAAGGGTGCCGTTGTGGTTCTGGAACCGGATACCGGCAAGATCCTTGCCATGGTCTCCAAGCCGGACTTCGACCCGAATGAAATGGATAAGGTATGGGAAGAGATCCACTCGGAAGAGGGAGAAGAAAGTACGGTGCTTCTGAACCGTGCCACACAGGGTCTCTATGCCCCCGGATCCACATTTAAGATCATCACGGCACTGGAGTATTACCGCGCCCATAAAACCACCCAGGGCTACAGCTATGACTGTACCGGCGAGGATAAATTCAACAACGTCAAGATCGTATGCTATAACCATACCAGCCACGGAACCGTGGATCTGGAGCATTCCATCGGCTATTCCTGCAATACCAGCTTTGCAAATATCGGTGTGAATCAGATCAAAATGGACGGACTGCATGCCACATGTGAAGACCTTCTGTTTAACCAGGATCTTCCCTATGACGGAGCATCCTCCAACTCCAGCTTTACACTGGACGGTTCCTCGGACCGGAGTCTGATCCCCCAGACCGTCATCGGACAGGGCGATACCCAGATCACGCCGCTGCACAACGCGATGATCATGTCCGCCATAGCCAACGGCGGTGTCCTGATGAAGCCTTATCTGGTGGACTCCATTGAGAATTCCGAGGGTGCAAATGTAAAGACCTATAAGAGCAGCTCGGTCAAATCCATCATGACCACGGATGAAGCAAACCAGCTGGCCAAGCTCCTTGAAGCACCTGCCGAATACGGTACGTCTTCCTGGAAGTTCAAGAATTACAGACATAAGATCATCGGAAAGACGGGAACCGCCGAGTATGATGAAGAAGGGCACTGCAATTCCTGGTTTGTGGGCTACTCAAATCCGGATGATCCGGACATTGTTGTCAGTGTTGTCATCGAGGATTCGGACAGTGACGGACTGACCGGTGTACATG
>CADBOV010000028.1 GCA_902796385.1 uncultured Lachnospiraceae bacterium | reverse complement strand
CGAGAAAGGCTGGTACATGGTCTCCATATATTCCCGACTCATTCCGATCCCGGTATCCGCCACAACATAGACCAGCCGTACACTGTCGGGCTCGGTACTCTTTTCCTCGCGCATATCCACGCTGATCCGCCCGCCGGGTTCCGTATACTTAATGGCGTTGGACAGAATATTGATATAAATCTGATTCAGACGGAGCTGATCCGTATAGAGATACTCTTTCTCCATGCGGTTGATATGGAAATTGAATTCAAGATTCTTTTCCTTGATCATCGGCTGTGAGATATTTACAAGATTCTCAACCGTTTCCACAATGGAGAATGTCAGGGGACTCAGCTTCAGTTTTCCGCTCTCCACCTTCGATATATCCAGAATATCGTTGATCAGCGTCAGCAGGTGATTTCCCGCAAGGCTGATCTTACGAAGGCTCTCCCTTGTTGATTCAATATCCCCGAGGTTCTTCTCGGCAACCGTTGTAAGACCGATGATGGCATTCATTGGTGTACGGATGTCATGGGACATGGTGGAAAGGAAATCGGTTTTCGCCTTATTTGCGGATTCAGCCTCCCTTGTGGTGACCTGAAGACGTTTGTTCAGGAAAAGCATATAGCAAAGGTCACAGAGGAACAGGATCAGCAACCCGGCCGAAACGACACCCACCAGCAGCCAGTTTTCTTCTTCCACATGAAGATCCTTCGCCGGTACGAAGCCAAGCAGTGTCCATCCTGTCGTATCCGCAACCGGTGCATAAGCAAGTATACACTCCTGTCCGTGGGAATCAAGCATCGAAACGGAACCCGTGGATGAAGTGATCTTTTCATACAGCTCCTTCCAGGATTCGGGATCCGTTGAATTATAGGACTTATAGAACTCGGAAAAGCTGGCATTCTTAAAGCTGTATCCCTTGAGGATATAATCCCCGTCTTCGTCGATCATGGAAAGTTCGGCATTCACAAGCTCCGACTGCGGAAACACCCATTTCTGTTCAAGCTCCGAAATGGGGATCACCCGCATCAGGATCGCATTATCCGTGGATCCGCCTTCCTCACCATACAGTGTAACCATGTTGCAGAAAGCCAGCGACTGCTCCCCGTTCATGGGGTTTGTGTAAGCACGGGTAATGTTGATGGACTTGCCGATCTCATCAACCGGGTCCATGTTATTCAGGATATTTACACGTTTATAGGAGACCTCATATTCATTCTCCGTTCCCTGTTTCGGGCGCGTGGAAAGACCCGTAAGCGTATCCAGTGAGATCAGATGTGCTGAAGTATCTGCAAGCACATGTGAGGACCGGATATACGCAACGGCTTCTTCCATCGACATTTTTTTATTGTTGATATAACGTGCCCATACATCGCAGATCCTCTGTTCCCCTTCCAGATAATTCTCCGTTACCTGTTCCATCGTGACCGTTGTATTTTCAAAGTGTTCTATCTGTCTCCGGTAGGAATCACGACTGACAAATCCGGAGTAGATGGCAACGAAGGTCAGAATGGCTGATATGATGATCACGTTAACTATGATAATTAAAATCTTTTTCATATCTTAATATCCCACGTAAGCAAATTCTCTATGTATGATCCATTCCGGCGTCCGATTCTCAACCAGTGGCTGCACTGAAAGCTGCGGAACAACGAAATCCATGATCTGTATGTCGTATTCAACATTCAGCTTCTTTTTTGGTTTGAACCGGTTCTTATGCCCGGTGCTTTCTGTTGAGTCCGACGATCAGCTGGGGACCGTCCTTTTCCTCTACGATACCGGCCCTCAGAGCGACCTTTTCCACCGCTTCTCCTAATTGGAGTCTGTATTCCATGGTAAAGATCTCGCCCTTTTTGATTTTCTCCATAATATTTTCCTTTGTAAACTCTTTCAGGAAGAAATCCATATCGTCTTTATAGACCCTGCTGATGCTTTCCCGTATGCTGTCCCGGAAGAAGTCCTCTCCCTCTGTCGGTACTCCAAGTTCCGCATATTCACTTGCACAGCTGTATTCCAAATACCTGTTTGTCACAGGATCCACCGAATAAATAAATACAAAATCACCCATCAGAACCGAAACACGGTTAAATGTAGCGGTCTCTTCCTTCAGGCGCTCTATGGTTTCCCTCTGGCGAACGCTTGCATCCACATTGCTGATACCGATAATGATCCTGTTATCTTCATTTTCCATACTTACAGCCTTCATCGCCACATATTGAGGCTTACCGTCAAGCATAAGCCGGTAAGTATAGTTGAAAGCACCATATTTCCGGAGCGCTGTCTGCACATTTTTCTTGGTGAATGCTGTAAGAAACGCATCCAGATCCTCACTGTATAACGCAGCGGGCGCATCTTTGCGGACAGCATCAAAGAAATGAATTCCTGTCCGTTCTGCGGAGATTTCTTCCTTATTCCGGTAAGGAGAATACTCCGTAAACTCTTCCGTCTCCAGATCCACATAGTACAGATTGATATAATTCGTGGAAAGCGCTCTTGCAACACTGGAGAAAGAAAGCCCCTTCGAGTCCATCCGGGTAACCCCAAGCACGGCAAATGCATAGGATGTCACTCCTGTCACAGGGTTTTTCATCACCTTCCGAATCATTGCATGAAGCACTTCTCCATTTTGGATTGTTTCATTAATAAAAACTGTCCGGCCTTCCTCTTCGCTGAGTAAAAGACCCTTATAAAAGGCCAGTGCATATTCATGGTCTAAATCGGAAACTGCGATCGTCTGATGCAGCCGGATCAGTCCTTCATGCTGATCAACGAATTCCCGGTAGGACCGGTTTTCTCTTACCAGCGTTATATTCTCCCCATCTACCTCCACTACAAACATGGGCTGGGTATTGAAGTACTGTCTGACAGACTTAACCTCCCCGCTGGAGACCGCTCCGAGATCATACAGATTGATCGAGCTTACCGTCCGGTTATATTCAATTTCCGCCGGATTCTCAAAACCGATCTGAATCCCTCTCCGGTTTCTCTCGATGATCTCCGCCAACGGGATCGGTTTGCAGAAATAGTAGCCCTGCAGCTTCGTGCATCCGATCTCACTCAGGAATTCCACCTGCTCCTTTGTCTCGACACCCTCCGCAACCGTTTCCACATTCAGACTGGCAGCCATCCGCATAAGCTCCGTCAGGATCACTCTGGATTCCGGTTTGCGGTCAAACTGTCTCATGCATCGCATATCAAACTTGATCAGGTCAAAATGAATCTCCTGCAGAAGATCCAGCGAAGAATAACCGCTTCCGAAATCGTCCATCCAAACACGGAAGCCAAGCTTCTGAAAGCGTTCGATCTGCTCCCTCATAAAGTCAAAATCCGCACCGATCACACTTTCCGTAATTTCTATTGTCAACAGACTTCTGTCAATCCCGGCAGCATCCACACGATTGCAGATCTCTTCGACCATATCGCATACTTCGAAATCCGTTCTGGACAGATTGACCGAGATCGGAACAACGTGAAGCCCTGCCCGCCGCTGGTTTTTCATCTTCTCAATTATGATATCGACCATCTTCAGGTCGACCTTGTAGATCAGCTTGCTGTCCTCCAGGATCGGAATAAACTCAGCGGGAGAAAGCATCCCCCTCTCCGGGTCGATCCATCTTGCAAGCGCCTCCTCGTCACAGACCTTCCTGTTTGTCGCCCGGACAATGGGCTGATAAAACGCCTTGATCCAATTCTCATTGAGTGCCTGATCAAGATGATTGATCACATATTGCCGGTTCACTTCCATATCCAGCATT
>CADBOV010000027.1 GCA_902796385.1 uncultured Lachnospiraceae bacterium | reverse complement strand
TTGCTCACGATCTCATCGAAATGCATGCCATGGGACGCCTTCAGTACAACGACATCCTCCGGCTTCAGTTCGGAGAGCAGATACTCCGCTGCCTCTTCCAATGTGGAGAAGGCATGATATGTCATTTCCGGAAGAGCCTTCACTGCATGTTCTCCCAGAGTTGCTGCCAGTGTTCCCACTGTGATGAGATGATCCACTTTCTTCCCGGAAAATGCATCACCCACCTCGGCATGGCGTTCCTTTTCATTTTCTCCCAGTTCAAACATGTCACCGAGAACCGCCCAGTGACTTCCCTTTGCCGGATGCTCCGACAGAACGGAAAGAACCGCCTTCATGGAATCCGGGCTTGCATTGTATGTATCATCGATCACTGTGGTACCGTTCTTCATTCTGCGAGTGATCTGCCGCATGGGCTGGAATTCCCCCAGCGCCTTTGCCGCTTCTTCCGGATCCAATCCGAGATAATCACAGATGGCTATCGCAACCACCGCATTCCGGACATTATGCTCGCCGAGAACCGGAAGCTCCACAGGAATCCTGGTGTCATCGTGGCGATATACAAACCGCATCTTCGTATCGAACACCTCAATCTCTTCAGCGTAATAGTCCGCATCCTGGCTGAGTCCGTAATATAAGGTTTCCTTTGATTCCGTCTTCCCCTTCATTTCACGGAGCATGGGATCGTCCCCGTTCAGGAAAAGAACCGTGTCCGGAGACGAGCATTTCAGTTTCTGCTCCCGGATCACTTCCTGTGTCCCGAAATACTCCATATGACATGTGCCGATCATGGTACATACCGCGATCTCAGGCCGTGCAACATAACGAAGGATGTCCATCTCTCCGATCCGGTCGATCCCCATCTCCAGTACAGCCACCTCTGACGGTGTATCCAGCATCCAGCTGGTGGCAATGGGAACACCGTATCTGGAATTCAGATTTCCCGGCGTCTCATAGACTACCCTGCTGCTTCCCAGCGCTGTTGCGATCATCCGGCGGGTTGTGGTTTTTCCGACACTTCCGGTGACACCGATCACCGGCGGTTCATACTGCATACGGATATAGGCGCCGATGTCCTGCAATCCCTTCTCCGTATCCTCCACAAGGATCAGGATATCCCCGCGCCTCTTTGCTTCTTCCAGACTTTCGGGCGTGGGATAAACCTCCTCCGGTTTTCCGGAGGTAAGACTTGCAGCTGCAGTCTCCATGGCCTTCGGAAGATAAATATGTCCGTCCTGGTTTTCTCCCTTCAGCGGGATAAAAAGATCTCCCTCTTTGATCTTCCGGGAATCAATGCAAAGGTCGGAAACCTGTTTCTCTCCTGCCCCTTCTTCCTCATTTTCATTCATACAGATAAGTGTACCGGATGTAACTCTTACAATGTCCTGAATCGTGATATTCTTCATGTATTTTTGTTTTCCTCTTTCGGCATCCTATGCCATGATTATTTTGAAGCACTTTCCAAGCATCCTCATGCTGATTTCCGTGCCGGTATCCTATGCTCTCGGATAAAGAACCTGGTTTGCAATCTCCTGTGCCTTTTCATCGGAGATCAGGATTTCGATCATTTTCAGTCCGAAATCAATGGAGGTACCCATTCCGCGGCTGGTAATGAACTGTCCGTCCACTGCCACTGTCTGAACTGCGCCGGTCCAAAGCGCTCCCACCAGTTCATCTTCCTTTCCCGGATAACAGGTTGCCTTCTTCCCGTCCAGCAGTCCCATCTGTCCATATACCGTGGGGGCTGCGCAGATAGCCGAGAGATATTTCCCTGCTTCCTTATGTTTCTTTATCTGCTCTGCAACCGCATCGCTTTCCTTCAGGTTGTTGGTTCCCTTTAATCCGCCGGGAAGGAAAATGGCATCTGCCAGATCCTCCAGCTGATCGATGGTGGTATCCGCTGTTACCGGAATCCCATGGGAGCTGACAACCACCGGGTCCGGTTGGATGGAAACCGTAACCACCTCCAGACGTGCACGGCGCATCAGATCGATGGGAACCACCGCTTCACTCTCCTCAAATCCTTCTGCAAGAAATACATATACTTTACCCATTGTTTTCTCCTTTATTCTTATATTCTGTGATGCCGGGATCTTAGGTTTTCTCACGACTCCCGACATTATTATTCTGCAACGAACTTTTGTCCCGTATCTTCTGCGGACTTGTCCCCGAGCCCTTATGACTTTGTCCCGGACACCTTGCGACATGATACATTTTCAGTATATAATGTTATCATTCCGGTGTCAAAGAAGTATCCTGATCCGACACCGGAAAATTTTTGAAAGTGAGGCTTCTCTATGGAAATCGAACGAAAATATCTCGCTGATCCCGGATCTCTTACCCTGTCGGATTATAAACATAAGGAACTTTCCCAGGGATATCTGTCCGTTGATCCCGTAATCCGGATCCGTCGCAGTGATGATTCCTATATCCTTACCGTAAAATCCGGTGGTCTTCTTAAGCGTGAGGAATTCGAGATCGATCTGACCGAAGAACAATATCTCAGACTGTCAAAGAAAGCAGACGGAACCTTTATCTCCAAGACGCGTTACCTGATCCCCTACCTGGATCATACCATTGAACTGGATATCTTCCATGAGGCCCTGGACGGCCTTATCTATGCCGAAGTGGAATTTGATTCCGAAGAGGAGGCTGCCGCCTTCACACCTCCGGCCTGGTTCCTTCGGGAAGTAACCGATGACGGTTCTTATACAAATGCAGCGCTCAGCCGGTTAACACCGGATGAAATTCCTGAGTTTTTATCCGGACTGAAGTAATCCCACAGAAGCAGGATAATCCCTCGATACTCTCCCGTGGAATCAGTATAATCCCTCACTCATCCCTTCCGAACCGCATGAAAGGCGTAAATGCCTTAAATGCATACCGGATACTGATGAAAATACCTACCGCCGATACGATCATTCCCGGAAGAAGTTCTCCGAATGCGGTATTGACATTTACCAGAAGGATTCCCACGGTCTGGGCGTAGAAGCAGAGCCGGAATACATTTCCTTTGGTAAGGAACAGTCCGGAATGCTTTGCCACCGGCCATACAAGGATCATGTAGATCAGCGATGCGATGGTATACTTGATCATGACTCCCACCATGAGGACGATTCCTGTCAGGATCAACGCCAGATAGAATCCCGGGATCGCATCGATCAGCTGCTTCCGGTTAAATCCCTCCGGGAAGAACTCAGAAACCTTCGCGTCCATCATGATCGAATGAAGTCCGTTCTGCGCCAGATAGATCTGCACTTTCTCCTGTCCGATGGCGATGGTGACCGGGCATGTTCCCAGTGAATCCTCCGGAACCTCTGCCGCCTTTGTATCCACTTTGATCTCATATGTTCCGAGCCCTATGGTAAAGGGCTCTTTTGCGTTCAGCTTTCCGTTTTGCACCGTAAAATCCGGAATCCTGTTATTAAAAAGATTGCTGAAGCCTCCGAAATGTACCACCGTTGCGATGGTTGAGATCGCATATGTCATAAAGGTCACCAGAAATCCCAGGAACAGCATGTACCGGATAAATCTGCTCACCTTTAGTTCCGACAGTCCGATCAGTTTTAACGGCTTTACGATGGACAGGCGGAACTGTTCCAGTACATTTGTCTTTGCCGGAACCTCATATCCGAATCCGGACGGTTCCTCCGTCCCGGGATTCGTTCCGTTTTCCTCCGGGTCTTCCGGACCGCCCCCCTCTGACGGATCCCCCTCATATTTTTTTCTTTCTTCATCATTCAGATAGCTTCTCATCCACTACTCCCGGCACCCTGCATTTTCAGATCAGCTGAAAATGTTCCAGTGCCCTTTTGATTCCGCCCTCTTCCACATCCGAGGTAACAAACTCAGCGGCCTCTTTGCAGGCATCACTGCCCTTACCCATGGAAACCGAATGCTTTGAAAACTGCATCATTTCCAGATCGTTGTTGCTGTCTCCAAAAGCATAGGTGCATTCCGCCGGAAGCGAAAAATAATCCAGCAGGAACTGAATCCCCGATGCCTTGGAATAGCCAATGGGTTCTACTTCAAAAAAGTTCTCACCGCGGTCGATGTAGACAAAATCCTTTTCGATCTCCCTCCGGAACCGTTTCAGATCACTGCTTTCATCAAACCATCCGGCAAATTTGTCAAATATGAATTCCTCGGAATCGATATCATCGATCAGGCGGTTTCCGATCGACTCCATATATTCAACCAGAGACTGAATGTAGGGCATATCCAGCTTCTTATCGTAGCTTGTGATATGCGCCGCCTCAAAAATCCCCTGGATCCGGGCTTCCCTGCACATCAGTGCCAGTTCATGGCACTTCTCCCGGGAAATCTTCCGGTGATGCAGCACCTCACCATGGTATTCGATATAAGTTCCGCAGCCGCAGACCAGGCCGTCAAATCCCGCATCCGTGATAAAGCTTTCCACATTGCAACGGACTCTTCCCGTATTTATAAATGTCAGATTCCCGGCTGAGCGGGCAGCGGAAAGAGCCGCCTTTGCATCGGCCGGGAATATACGTCTGTCATCATCCGTGATCAGAGTTCCGTCTATATCAAAGAATAACAGATTTCTCATAGATTCTTCATAAGGTTTACCATTTCAATGGCTCCCAGTGCGCAGTCATAGCCCTTGTTTCCTGCCTTTGTGCCTGCACGCTCAACTGCCTGCTCGATATTATCCGTTGTCAGGATACCGAACATAACCGGAATTCCGGCTTCCATGGAAACCTGTGCGATCCCCTTGGATACTTCGGCACATACATAGTCATAATGACTGGTCTGTCCGCGGATCACTGCACCCAGGCAGATCACTGCATCATATTTTCCGGAGAGCGCCATCTTCTTTGCGATCACCGGGATCTCAAAAGCACCCGGTACCCAGGCAACTGAAATGTCATCTGTACTGACATTGTGACGAACCAGTCCGTCCTCTGCGCCTGCCACCAGCTTTGATACGATAAACTCATTAAAACGTGCTGCAACGATACCGACCTTCATGCCGTCTGCAACAACTTTTCCCTCAATCTTCTTCATGTGAATCTCTGTTCCTTTCTGTATGTTCCGGATCCTACACATCCTCCAGGATATGACCCATTTTTTCTTTTTTCGTCTGAAGATAGAACCTGTCATAGGTTGACGGAGCGATCTCAATTGGTACACGCTCCACGATCTCCAGATTATAGCCTGCCAGCCCGTAGATCTTCGACGGGTTATTGGTCAGAAGACGCATCTTCCGGACGCCCAGGTCCACAAGGATCTGTGTTCCGATGGTATAATCCCTTGCATCCTCCGGGAATCCCAGTTCCAGGTTGGCTTCCACGGTATCCCGTCCCTTATCCTGAAGCGCATAGGCACGGATCTTATTGATGAGACCGATCCCCCGGCCTTCCTGACGCATATACAGGAGAACTCCGCGGCCCTCCGAAGAGATCATTTTCATGGCCGCATCCAGCTGCTCTCCGCAATCACATTTCATGGAGCCGAAGGCATCTCCGGTCAGACATTCCGAATGCACCCGTACCAGAACAGGTGAACCGTCTGACACATCTCCCATGGTAAGGGCAACATGATGTTCCCCGTTCAGCTTGTTGATATATCCGTGAATAATGAACTCCCCGTAACGGGTGGGAAGCTTTGCATTTGTCACTTCCTCGACAAATACTTCATGCTCTTTCCGGTACTGAACCAGCTTTTCAATGGTGCAGATCTTTAACCCGTGCTCCTTCGAAAAAGCAACCAGGTCATCCAGCCGTGCCATGGAACCGTCATCCTTCATGATCTCACAGCACAGTCCCACAGGCTGAAGTCCTGCAAGTCTGCAAAGATCCACGGTAGCTTCCGTGTGACCGTTTCGTTCGATCACTCCGCCCGGCTTTGCTTCCAGCGGAAACATATGCCCGGGTCTCCGGAAATCCTCTTTCTTTGCATCCGTCGAGGCAAATGCCCTGGCGGTAATTCCTCTTTCTTCTGCCGATATTCCGGTGGTGGTGGATACATGATCAACCGATACCGAAAATGCGGTGCAATGATTATCCGTATTTACAATGCACATCTGGGGAAGATTGTACCGGTCCGAATAAGACGGATCCATCGGCATACAGATCAGCCCGCGTGCATACTTTGCCATAAAATTGACATTCTCCGTTGTGGCAAACTCTGCCGCACAGATCACGTCGCCTTCATTCTCCCGATCTTCATCATCCATGATCACAACCGGCTTCCCGGCTTTGAGATCGATCAGGATTTCCTCGATCGTATTTAACTCTGCCATAGTTCCTCCTGCGGAATCTCCCGTTACTGTCAAAGCATTCCATGCTCTGCAAGAAATTCCATTGTAATGCCCTTTTTATTCTCTGCCGGGGTTTCCCGGTCAAAATGCAGCAACCGCTCCACATACTTACCGATCACATCATTTTCCAGATTCACGGTATCCCCTGTTTCCTTTTTGGAAAGAGAAGTAACTTCCCTGGTATGCGGTATCACGGAAACCTGAAAACTGTCATCCTCCACGGATGCCACGGTAAGACTGATGCCGTCGATCGCGATGGATCCTTTCTCCACAACAAGCCTTAAGATCGATGCATCCGCTCCGATCCGGTACCAGACTGCATTTGCTTCCTTTCGGATGGAAAGGATTTTCCCGGTTCCGTCAATATGTCCGGAAACGATATGTCCTCCCATGCGATCTCCGGCTGCAAGTGCACGTTCCAGATTTACGGGACTTCCTGTCCTCAGCTCACCAAGTGCGGTTCTTCTCAGTGTTTCGGCCATTACGTCTGCTGTAAAATAATCTGTCCCAAGCTTCGTAACCGTAAGGCAGACCCCACTGACCGCAATGCTGTCACCGATTTTTGTCCCTTCCAGGACTTTATCTGCACGGATAGACAGACATGCGGAGATCCCGTCTCCGGTTATCGAAAGCACTGTTCCCGTTTCCTCAACAATTCCGGTAAACAAATCAATCACGCCCCTCAATGTTGAACGGATTCAGATCGGCAGAAAGTACCTCTGTCACGATCCTGGACTCCAGTTCAACCGGCCGTGTTCCGGCATCATCCTCGGTTCCGTCTGACGGAGTTGTTTCCTGAACCGGAATATCATCCGCTTCATCCCAGCCGTCTGAGGAATCCCCTGTTCCTGGATCCGCTTCGGTCCAGCCATCGGATGTGGCTTTTTCTTCCTTTACGGGTGCAGCTGCGGCTGCCTGCTCCTGGAACCCTTCCGGCGGCTGCGGTGCGGGTGTGGACTGGATCTTTGCGATCGGGCGAGGTTCTGCCGTCTCGATATCCATATTTTCCTCTTCTTCCGGCTCTTCTCCTACGATATATCTTGCATAGATATCTCCGCCCGGCAGGATCTCGGATTCCACGAGATAAAGAGGAAGTGCGTCTTCAACGAAGTTTACGCCTTCTCCTTCTACCGGTGTCATGGCTGTGATACCTCCGAAGATCTTCGGAGCCGTAAATACAACAACCTCATTTACAAGGCCGTCTCTCAGAAGACTCCAGGAAAGATTTCCGCCACCCTCGGACATGATACCGTTGATCTCCATTTCGCCCATCTTCTCCATGAGCACTTCCAGATCAATGTGTCCGTCCTTCTCCGGGATCAGCAGAACATGTGCTCCTGCCTCCTCCAGCTTCGGAATATTCTCCTTTGCCTCCTCAGAGATCCGCTCGCTTGCAACGATAAAGGTCTCTATCTTGGATGCAGTCTGAACCACCTTGGAATCCAGCGGGATCTGTAAATGTGTATCGCAGATGATACGCGTAGGTGTACGATCCTTCTGTCTTCTGTTATCCAGCATGGGATCATCCGCAAGAACGGTTCCGATCCCGACCATGATCGCCGGATACTGGTTTCTCAGACCTCTTACACGACCGCGCGCAAAATCACCGGAAATGTACCGGCTCGCACCTGTGGTCGTAGCGATCTTTCCATCTATGGTCATAGCATACTTCAGGGTCACATACGGACGCTTGGTTGTAATGTAGTGGAAATACATGGGATTCAGAGCATCACACTCCTTCTTCATGCATCCGGTCACAACCTCTACACCATGCTGGCGCAGGGTCCAGATCCCCCGTCCGTTTACCTTCGGATTCGGATCCATGGAACCGACATAGACTGTGCGGATTCCCTGATCAAGGATGGCTGCGGTGCAGGGCGGCTGCTTTCCCGTGTGTGCACAGGGTTCCAGCGTCACATACATTTCCGCTCCTCTTGCAGACTCGGTAAGGCTGTTGATCGCCTCACGTTCCGCATGCGGCATACCATAACCTGTGTGATATCCTTCTCCGATGATCTTTCCGTCTCTTACGATAACCGCTCCCACCAGCGGATTCGGATCAACACGGCCAATCCCCAATTTTGCCAGTTTGATCGCACGTTCCATGAATTTTGCATCGTACGCCATAAATAAATACCTCCTCTTCTACCGCATCCCGGTAAATGAATCATTGAATTTAAGTTAAATCAAAAGAGAAATGCCCCGAAGCATCGGGGCATTTGCCATAAATTGTGCTTTAATCCCCGCTCTTTCCGATTGACAGGAATCCGCCCTCTGACGCCTTCAGCAGTACAGAAAGACCGATATCGCGTCGATTTCCATCCTCAGATACATAGATCTCTCCGGTTTCTACCAGAGACTTGGATATCTTTGTCACCTCATCCTTGAACTGCATCATCTGACGGCGATCCTTGGAGGACAGCTTGAAGAGATACTGGTTCTTGGAGCTGATAAGCAGGATACTGAACGAATGAATGTTATTCTTGGATTCCTTGATACCGGAACCGATCATCCGGGAGTTTGCAATGATGATCTCCGCCGAGTCATCCGGCAGATACTCCGAAAGGATCAGTTTGTAGATCTTCAGGTAATCATCTTCCGAATCAACCTTGACAGGAAGCTCTGCAACCGCGAACTCGATCACGGAATCCGCCATGTTGATGGTACCGCCGTCATCATTGATCACAGCCTTTGCAGTCTTCGGAACAAGAAGACGGAAGAACTTGTTCTCAATTGCCTTCTCATCCTTTGTGGGCTCCGTGATTACCAGATCATTGTATTTCTTTTCCAGTTTATTCATGGAAATGATCGCATTCTCATCCCCGGTCTCAGCCAGGTCGATCAGGTGCTGATACAGTTCGGAGATCGCAGGTGTACGATAACCAACCATCTCAACGATCTTGTCAACCGCAGGAACATGACCCATGGCTGCATTCTCCAGATACAGCTTGATCAGGTTCTCATCCGACTCGCCCTTGGATGCCTTATACTGGATCACCTTGAACAGATTCTCTTTATCAAATCCGTCATACTGCTTGTCAAACGCCTTCTCGAAGTATTCCATACTTCTCTTTTCACCGGTGAATTCCGGATCATTTTCCTGACGTTCATAGATCTTTGCAAGCTCATAAGCAGCCTGGGTGCTTCCCAGTCCGAGTGCTTCCTGGAATGCCTTTTCTATCTCATAATTCGTGGCAATGTAGAATACCTGGCTCTGCTTCATCAGCGCAACCTTCAGGGCTGTGGCACCGCTTCCGGCTTCTACCGCACGCTCCCATTTATCAACTGCCGACTGAAGGTCCTCGCCCTTCAGTTCCTTGATATCCTTGATGTAGGCATCTGCTTCAACGATACCGTTCTTCTGTGCCTCAAGGAAATAGGTCATCGCCTTATCACCGTCACGCTGCGTACGGAGCAGACCATAGTAATAGAAACGTCCCAGATAGAACGCAACTCTCTTATGGCCGAGACGATGAGCATTTTCATACCAGTTCAGCGCCTTCATGTAATCCTTCTGCTGCTGGTCGTAAATATTACCGATCAGGAATGCAAGCTCCGGATCCTTTGTGGCATCAAACAGCTGCTTTGCGTAGCTGATGGTCTTTTCAATATCACGATACGGTGAATCCTTATCGTAGTAAAGGTCGATCAGCAGGTAGCTGGCCTTGATGGAGCCTTCCTTCAGTGCCTGCTTGGCTGCGGTCATGGCGCCTTCATAATCTTCCAGATAGTAGCAGTAAACCGCCTCGCTGTAATACTGGTTATCCTTACGGTTCAGGCTCTGGTCACTGACACGGGTCGGAGCAACAAAAGCAAAGGAGTTCGCTGTCTCGAAGATGATCTCCTCGTACTGCTCGATGATCTCCATGGTCGCGCAGACGAAACGCATACATGCCAGACGACGTCCGGAATAGAATGCGAATGTAACGATACCCTTATTCATTCCCTTATGGTAGAACGTTGTACAGATACCGTCGGAATACTCCGTGATATACGGCTTCAGCTGCAATTCTTCATCAAATGCGTCATTGCAGTACCGAAGATAATTTTCAAGTGTTTTCTTGGAATCTCTCGGAATACTGTCGTAGCTTACATACATAGCGAAATCACGATAGGTGATGCTCGGTGCATAGTACTCTTCATCCGTCTCCTCATTGATGGTCTTTACCCAGTCCTTCGGGAGTTTGTGGATATATCCGTCCACCTGGTTATGCACGTAGGTATACTGGTACTGCAGCTTGGCCGGATCGATTGCCTTGTAGCGGGACTCTTTTCCTTTTTCCTTACGCTTCTCGGCGATCTCGGAATAAAGCTTGTCCTTCTCCTCGAACTCCAGACTGTCGGTATGCTTGGATGCATAGTCAACACGCTCATATGCAGCAACCGCCTTCGAGTCACCCATATCGGCTAATTGTTTGTACCACGACATGGCCTTGTCCAGATCGACGGGAATAACAAACTCACTCTTGTTCCCGTACTGGTCGATCCGGCTAAGACCGTTCTC
>CADBOV010000026.1 GCA_902796385.1 uncultured Lachnospiraceae bacterium | reverse complement strand
GCCGGAACCGGATTCCGAGCCGTCCTGGTTCGGCTTCCTGATCACGGTTCGCCCGGAAGCGGGAGTGACACGAAATGAAATGACCGGATATCTGGAAAGCCGGAATATCCAGACCAGGCTTCTGTTCAGCGGGAATCTGATCCTTCATCCCTGTTTTGACCAGATCCGGGGAACGGATGCATACCGGGTGTCCGGTACACTGGAAACAACGGACCGGATCATGAATAATACCTTCTGGATCGGCGTTTATCCGGGAATGACAAAGGAAAAACTGGATGCCATGGCAGATTCCATCCTGGATTTCCTGAAGCAAAAATGAAACACGAAACATCTGTATATAATGAACAATCGCTATATAAGGAATAATCACTATAAGATGAACAACCACTGATCTGAGGGCAGGATTCCCGGAAGATGAGTGACGGCAGTGACAGCAGGACCGCGAAATGATCGCAGAGATCATTCGCGGTCTTTTCATATGCAATCCGGATACGCAATCCGGATATGCAATCCGGATATGCAGTCCGAATGTGCTATCTGAATGTATAATCCGGCATATGACGCTTCATACGGCCAAATCTACGGGGGACTGCGATTGTCTACTTTGCTGTATTTGCTTTGTGAATCCTGCCATACATTTTTAACGTTTTCATGTCGGAATGTGCGTGGATTTGTACTACATATTGCACAGATTTTACACAGCAAAAGTGCAAATGTAACAATTTCTTAATAATTTATTGACAAATATTAAATTTGATGATACAATTCTGAAACACGTCGGGAAGACGATACAATAATGTGCATTGATCAATAAGATTAAGATCAGAAAGGAAGAGTAAGATGAAGACAGGAAGAAAATCACTCGTAATGTTTTTCATAATAGTTGCAGTGATCTTTTTCACGCCGCAAATCGTATCTCATGCTGAGGAATTAAACGAAGAAGGTCAGAAGGAAAACATAGTTTCCGCTGCACAGTCTGTAGATGACGTAACAAATGATGATCAGAATGATGATCAGAATGTTGCAGCCGGTAAGGATGAAACAGAAGGTGTCCTTGAAGAAAAGAAGGACGGCCAGAACGATGCATCCGCTTCCGATGAAGTTGATAAGAAGGAAGAAGCAGTATCAACGGATGATAAGAAAGATGATGAGACCGAGGTTAAGGAGTCTGATAAAAAGGATCAGAAATTAACCGAAGAAGTCAAGGAAGAGACAGCTGTAACAGAGGAAACAAAGGAAACTGTTTCCGAAGAAAAGAAAGAAAACAGCGAAGTAAAGAAGGAAGAAACAGCTGTCAAGAAGGAAGAGAAGAAGGTCCTTAAGGGATGGCAGACCGTAGGAAAGAAGAAGTATTTCTACAATGCAAAGGGCGAGAAGGTTACAGGCCTTAAGCAGATCGGTAAGAACAGATATTATTTCGATAAGAACGGTGTCATGAAGACAGGTCTTGTTTCCGCAGACGGAAGCAAGATGTATCTTGATAAGGATGGAGTGCTCCAGACAGGATTCCAGACCATCAAGGGAAAAGATTACTTCTTTGCAAAGAACGGTAAGATGAAGACCGGCTGGGTTGAAACTGACGGCGAGTGGTTCTTATTTGATAAGAACGGTGTCATGGTAACAGGCTGGAAGAAGGTCGGATCCGACTGGTACTATTTCTCAAATGACGGTTCCATGGAGAATGACTGGAAGAAGCTTGGTTCCAACTGGTATTATTTTGAAGATGACGGTGCCATGAAGACCGGCTGGAAGGAAGTAAGCAAGAAGTGGTATTACTTCAATACAAACAGCGGTGCCATGAAGACCGGTTGGCAGAAGTTTAAGAATGCATGGCATTTCTTCAGCGGAAACGGTGCTATGAAGACCGGCTGGCTGAAGAAGGCAAATACCTGGTATTGCTTTGATAAGGATGGTCAGATGATGACCGGAACACAGAAGATCGGAAGTCTGTACTATGTATTTGACAAGAACGGTGCATGCATGAATCCGGAGGGAAGAAAGGATATTGCAGATGCAGTAGGCGCTGAGAACCTTTCCTGGATCCCGTCCAATCCGAACACACACTGGTCAGCTCTGGATATTTATTACATGCAGAGATGCGTAGAGACAGAGACCAGAGACTGTGATATCGAGAGCAAGAGCCATGTGGCATCCGTAATCCTGAACCGTGTAGCAAACGGTGGATTCGGTTCTTCTCCGTACGCGGTTATCACATCTCCGTGCCAGTTTGCATACGGACGTACAGAGATTTCACAGAGCACGATCGACGCAGTAAACTTTGTACTTGCATATGGTGATACAGCTCAGGGAGCACTGTTCTTCCACAGCTTATCCTATCGCAGCACATTCTGCGGAAGAAGTTACATGTTCACGGATCGTTGCGGACATCATTTCTATAAATAATCAAATGAATGGGGGACAGTTTAAGACGGAGTCGTCGTTGAAACTGTTCCCTGTTTATTTTTGAAAAGGACTTGTTTCTTTTACCAATATGATTTATAATGTTTCGGTATACATAACGGCAGAGAAGGAGACTGCAGTTTAAAAAGACTGACAGGGAGTCGTGGTCACAGACTGGAAGCCACGGTGAGACACCTTAAACACGCGGAACACTCCGGAGCCGGCTGTTCGAAGGAAGAGTAGGGCAGTCCGTCAAAGACACGTTACGTCGTTGAAAGAGTGCAGGTACGGCAGGGCCGTTGCCTGAAATCGGGTGGTACCACGGTGAAAATCGTCCCGGAGTGCAGTTTTTTAGTTGCATTCCGGTTTTTTTTATGACCGGATGGAAAATCAAAAGAAGGGAAATACGAGGAAAATGTACAGAGACAAAACGATTGACAAAATGTCGGAAAAAGATGTGGGAAATCAGGTTCGCCTGGCCGGATGGGTTGAGAATATCAGAGACCACGGCGGAGTATCTTTCATTGATCTTCGTGATATGTACGGAGTGATGCAGGTGGTTCTCAGAGATACTTCCCTGCTGGAAGGAATCCAGAAAGAGCAGGCCATTTCCGTGGAAGGTCTTGTAGAGCACAGAGACGAAGAAACCTACAATCCCAAGATCCCGACCGGTACGATCGAGCTTGAGGCACATTCCGTGGATATTCTCGGAAAGGTATATACACAGCTTCCGTTTGAGATCATGACATCCAAGGAGGTTCGTGAGGAGGTACGTCTGAAGTACCGTTATCTGGATCTTCGGAATGAAAAGGTAAAGGATAATATCCTGTTCCGTTCAAAGGTGATCAGTTTCCTTCGAAGGAAAATGGAGGAAATGGGATTTGTGGAGATCCAGACGCCGATCCTTTGTGCATCTTCTCCGGAGGGAGCAAGAGATTATATCGTTCCTTCACGCCGGTATAAGGGTAAGTTCTATGCACTTCCCCAGGCACCCCAGCAGTATAAGCAGCTGCTTATGGTTTCCGGCTTTGATAAGTATTTCCAGATCGCACCCTGCTTCCGTGATGAGGATGCGCGTGCCGACCGTTCTCCGGGGGAGTTCTATCAGCTGGACTTTGAGATGAGCTTTGCCACACAGGAGGATGTGTTCAAGGTAGGAGAGGAAGTACTTTCCGCAACCTTTAAGGAATTTGCTCCGGAAGGATATGAAGTGACGGAAGCACCGTACCCGATCATCAGCTACAAGCAGGCCATGCTGGAGTTCGGTACAGATAAGCCGGATCTTCGTAATCCCCTTCGGATCATCGATCTGACGGAGTTTTTCCAGAGATGTACATTTAAGCCGTTCCATGGCAAGACGGTCCGGGCCATCAATGCACCGCGCAAGCTTTCCAAGGGTCAGCATGAGAAGATGCTGAAGTTTGCCCAGGGAATCGGAATGGGCGGTCTCGGATATCTGGAGGTACTGGAAGACGGCAGCTACAAGGGCCCCATCGACAAGTTTATCCCGGATGATATGAAGGATGAACTGAAGGAACTGGCAAAACTGAATGTGGGAGATACCATCTTCTTCATCGCTGATAAGGAGCAGAGAGCAAACCTGTTCGCCGGACAGATCCGGAATGAACTGGGTGAGCGTCTTGATCTGATCGAGAAAAATGCATATCGTTTCTGCTACATCAATGATTTCCCGATGTATGAGTACGATGAAGAGACAAAGAGTCCTGCATTTACCCATAATCCGTTCTCTATGCCCCAGGGCGGTCTTCAGGCACTTACGGAGAAGGATCCGCTGGATATCCTGGCTTATCAGTATGATATCGTCTGCAACGGCGTGGAGCTTTCCTCCGGTGCGGTCCGGAATCATGACATGGAGATCATGGAGAAGGCCTTTGAGATCGCAGGTTATTCCAAAGAAGTTCTGGAGCAGAAATTCGGAGCGCTCTACAGCGCATTCCAGTTTGGTGCACCCCCGCATGCGGGAATGGCACCCGGCGTGGACCGTATGATCATGCTGCTTCGGAATGAGGAGAATATCCGTGAGGTTATCGCGTTCCCGATGAGCGGAACCGGACAGGATCTGATGTGCGGCGCTCCGGGCGAGGTTACGGAGATGCAGCTTCGCGAGACCCACATTAAAGTAAGGGATTAGGCATCATCCCGTGCCGGAAGGCGAAGGGGATGACGGAATGACAGGTAGTACGAGGAGATTGAATATGCAGATTACGGATGAAACCATTGAATATGTAGGTATCCTGGCAAAGCTGGAGCTTTCTCCGGAAGAAAAAGAACGTGCAAAGCAGGATATGTCCGAGATGCTGGATTACGTGGGTAAACTGAATGAACTGGATGTGTCCGGCGTTGAACCCATGAGCCATACCTTCCCGGTAGCAAATGTAATGCGGGAGGACGTGGTAACAAGCGGTGATGAGCGGGAGAAGATTCTGGCAAATGCACCCGAGAAGACAGAAGAAGCATTTATCGTTCCCAATACATTTTAAGGAACAAAGTACGGGTTCCATACACCCGGTATAAATGCCGGGTATAAAGGAGATTGGAAAATGGAAAGAGAAGAGATCATAAAACTCTCTGCGGTTGAACTGGGAAAGAAGATCGCTGCGGGAGAAACCACCAGCGTGGAAGCAACGAAAGCTTATCTGGACCAGATCGGGAGCAGGGAGAAGGACATCCATGCGTATATCACGATCGATACGGAGGGAGCGCTTCAGCAGGCGGCTGCGTGTGACGAGAAGATTAAATCGGGAGAACTGACCGGACCTCTGGCCGGAGTTCCCGTTGCCATCAAGGATAATATGTGCATAGAGGGCCAGCTTACGACCTGTGCTTCCAGGATTCTGGGGAATTTCGTGCCGACCTATACGGCGACCGCGGTTCAGGCCATGAAGGATGCAGGGGCCGTGATCCTGGGTAAGACAAATATGGATGAGTTCGCCATGGGAAGCACCACGGAGACATCCTATTTCGGAGCGACAAAGAATCCGAGAAATACGGACTGTGTTCCGGGTGGATCCTCCGGAGGTTCTGCTGCAGCAGTTGCGGCAGAGGAATGTGCAGCGGCTCTGGGAAGTGATACCGGCGGATCGATCCGTCAGCCGGCCAGCTTCTGCGGGGTAGTGGGAATCAAGCCGACCTACGGGCGGGTTTCCCGTTACGGACTGATCGCGTACGGTTCTTCCCTGGATCAGATCGGACCTCTGGCAAAGGATGTTACCGACTGTGCAACCATCCTGGAGATCATTTCCACACAGGATGAGAAGGATTCAACTTCCGCCCGGATCAAAGAGGGAACGGAAGAAGCAAAGACGGATTTCACATCGGCACTGGTAAAGGATGTGAAGGGAATGAAGATCGGTGTTCCGAGGGATTATTTCCTGGAGGGGATCGATCCGGAAGTGAAGGAAAAGGTGCTTGCGGCAGCGGATACGTTCCGCCGGCTGGGAGCTGAGGTGGAAGAGTTTGATCTGGGCATGGTGGAATATGCGATCCCCGCATATTATATCATTGCCTGCGCTGAAGCATCTTCCAACCTGGAGCGCTTTGACGGTGTGAAATACGGATACCGCACGGGAAGCTACACGGATCTTCACAATATGTACAAGAAGACACGTTCCGAAGGCTTCGGTGCCGAGGTTAAGCGCCGGATCATGCTGGGAAGCTTCGTGCTTTCCTCCGGATACTATGATGCATACTATGTAAAGGCACTTCGCGTGAAGGCGCTGATCAAGCAGGCGTTTGACCGTGCATTTGAAAAATATGATGTGATCCTCGGACCGGTAGCGCCCACGACGGCACTTCCCATCGGACAGTCGCTTTCCGATCCCATCAAAATGTATCTGGGAGACATTTATACCGTATCGGTCAATCTGGCCGGACTGCCGGGCATTTCCGTGCCCTGCGGAACCGACAGCAAGGGACTTCCCGTGGGACTTCAGCTTCTGGGACAGACCTTTGCGGAGAAGAAGATCATTCAGGCAGCCTATACGTATGAGCAGAGCGAGGATGTAAAATGAGTAAAGAATATGAAGTTGTGATCGGACTGGAAGTCCATGTGGAACTGAACACGAAAACAAAAATCTTCTGCGGCTGCTCTACGGAATTCGGAGGCGAGCCGAATACCCATGTATGCCCTGTATGTTCCGGTATGCCCGGAAGTCTTCCGGTTCTGAACAAGGGTGTTGTGGAGAAGGCGATCGGTGTTGGACTTGCGACACATTGCGAGATCACCAGAAACAGCAAATTTGACCGGAAGAATTATTTCTATCCGGATAATCCGCAGAATTATCAGATCTCCCAGCTGTATTATCCGATCTGCAGAAACGGTTATGTGGCCATCACGGATGCAGACGGAAATGAGAAGCATGTCCGGATCCACGAGATCCATATGGAAGAGGATGCAGGTAAGCTGGTGCATGATGCATTTACGGACGAGACCTATGTTGATTTCAATCGGTCCGGTGTTCCGCTGATCGAGATCGTTTCCGAACCGGATATGCGCAGTGCCGATGAGGTAATTGCCTATCTGGAGGGCTTAAGAGAAACCATTCAGTATCTGGATGCGTCAGACTGTAAGCTGAATGAAGGCTCCATGCGTGCGGATGTGAATCTTTCCATCCGGGAGAAGGGCAGTGAGGAATTCGGTACAAGGACCGAGTCCAAGAACCTGAACTCTTTCCGGGCTATCCGGCGATGCATCGAGAATGAAGTGAACCGTCAGATCGATCTTCTGGAATCCGGCGAGAAGGTGGTTCAGGAGACACGCCGCTGGGATGATGAAAAGGGCTTTTCCTACCCCATGCGTTCCAAAGAGGATGCGCAGGATTACAGATATTTCCCGGATCCGGATCTGGTACCCATTCAGGTATCGGAGGAGTGGATCAGTGAGATCCGTGACCGTCAGCCGGAAATGCGTGCGGAGAAGATCATCCGTTACAAAGAGGAATATCAGCTTCCGGAGTATGATATCGACCAGCTGACAAAGGAAAAACGTCTTGCAGACCTCTTTGAAGGGGCTGTCGGGGCAGGTGCGGATCCGAAGAAGGCATCCAACTGGCTGATGACGGAGACCATGCGCCTGATGAAGGAAACCTCCACGGATGCGGCGGATCTTAAGTTCAGCGCGGAAAACCTTGCAGAACTGATCCGGCTTGTGGATACCAAGGAGATCAACGGTGCCGTAGCAAAGGAAGTATTTGAAAAGGCCGTCTTCTCGGAGAATCTGAGTCCTGCACAGTATGTAAAGGATAACAACCTTTCCACCAGGGCAGATGACGGTGTTCTTGCGGAAGTTGTTGAAAAAGCGATCGCGGCAAATCCGAAGGCCGTAGAAGATGTAAAGAACGGAAAAGGTAAGGCTGTCGGAGCGATCGTCGGCTATGTAATGAAGGAAATGAAAGGAAAATGTGATCCGGCGACAGTAAATCGCATGATCTCTGAAAAGCTGAAATAAGGAGGATTTATGGCATTTCAAGATGATAACAATTATGATGATGATTATGGATATGACTATGAAGAGCAGAATGTAAAAAAGTCCAAAAAGAAAAAAGGAATCTCTTCCAATGCCAAGTGGGGCATTGCCATGATCATCGAATTGATCGTGATCGTTCTGCTGATCATCGGTCTTGTCAGATCCTATATCCATAACAAGTACAATCTGCTTGATGTACATGAACTGGATGAGAAAGATCTCTCCATCAATGAAGGCATTGATAAGGACTCGATGAAGGGATATCTGAATATCGCTCTCTTCGGTGTGGACGCCAGGGATAATTCTCTCGGAGCAGGCAACCGGAGTGATGCCATGATCGTAGCAAGTATCAACCATGATACGGGAGAGATCAAGATGGTTTCCGTTTATCGTGATACACTTCTTGAGATCCCGGATCCGGAAGGCTCCTTCACATCCAAGGTCAATGCAGCCTATGCGTACGGAGGACCTGAGCTTGCCATCAAGGCGCTGAACAGCAACCTGGACCTGAACATTTCGGCATATGTGACCATCAACTGGGAAGGACTTACCAGAGCCATTGATGCAATCGGCGGCGTCAAGATCAACGTGGAAGAGAAGGAATTGGATATGCTGAATGCATGTCTTGCGGAGCAGATCCGTATCACCGGCATCTACTCGGAAGGCGTGTTTGAGACAGGGGAGCTTGTGCTGAACGGAGCGCAGGCAACCGCATATTCCCGTATCCGAAGCACGGATCAGGGAGATATTACCCGTACGGAACGTCAGCGTGAGGTGATCGCTGCGATGATCGCCAAGATGAGAGAAAGCGACCTTTCCACCATCGACAAGACGATCGATGAGATCTTCCCGTACATCAGTACCAGTATCACAGAGGATGAGATGATCGATCTGGCGAAGAACATTTTCAGCTACAAGCTGGGTGAAACGGCCGGATTCCCGTTCCAGCTGCAGTATTACGGTTCTGAGACCAAGGGTTCCTGTATCGCGCCGGAGGATCTGACCGGAAATGTTTCCGCACTTCACCGGTATCTTTTCGGAACCAAGGATTATACACCGACCCAGAATGTTCAGAGGATCTCAACCGAGCTTTCCAATGAAACAGGATTTTTCAGTAATGGAACGGTGCTTCTCCCGTCGGAAAAGGCAACGGAAAACAGCGGGGGAGACGGGGAGTCGGAATAAAACAAACGGAGCCGGGTCAGACCGGATAAAACAAACGGAGCCGGGTCAGACCGGATAAAACAAACGGAGAAGGATTATGAAAAAAAATGTTATGGTAGCACAGTCCGGTGGTCCCACGGCAGCGATCAACGCCTCTTTGGCAGGCGTGATCCGGGGTGCCATGTCCTGTGAAATATATGACAGGGTTTACGGAGCAGTCCACGGGATCAGCGGAGTACTGGAAGAAAACTTTATAGACCTTACGGAATGTGTGAAGAAGGACGGGGAATTCCCGGATCGT
>CADBOV010000025.1 GCA_902796385.1 uncultured Lachnospiraceae bacterium | reverse complement strand
TCCGGTGCGCATGATGCCATCGGTGCCGAAGTAATATTTCTTCTTACTGATGGTCTGCCATCCGGTGCGCATGATGCCATCGGTGCCAAGGTAATATTTCTTTTTGCTGATGGTTTTCCATCCGGTATCCATATAGCCTTTGGAATTGAAGTGATACCAGTTCTTCCCGATCTTAGCCCATTTGTTAACGGGATAACTTCCGTCGGAATAGGTATACCACCAGCCGGAAGAATTATGCTTCCAGCCCGCAGTGGCTGCTTCCGATTTCGTGGAAGGACCGATAATTAAGACAGTTACAAGAAGGAACAAGGTCAGTAGAGCGATTAGAGCCTTCCTTGCTTTGATCATAGAAACACCTCCTTTGCAATTGGTTGATTCCATTATAAGGGATTTTGGACAGTGGTTCAATGTCGATATCCGGATTGATGAACACGAGCAGGAGCATGTGTGTTATTATAAGGTTATGATGGATCAGAATGTCGGAAATACAGGATAACGATTGATAAAACGGGGGCCGGAGCAGTCGGTACGTGGACAGCAAAGGGAATTATCTGAAGAAGCAGTGGGCTGTCATCGACGGGAAGACCTACATTTTCAACAAAAAGGGATACCTGATGAACTGAGATTATGGGATTACGAAATGTTTTGTGGTAGAATAACAGAGGTGCTGTGAAGTAGTTAGGGAATTTGATATAAGCAGGTGTGTGCCATGACATATTGGGAAGCGTATGAATTTGGAAAAAAATTTCTGATCAAATCCGGAATAGAAGACTATGAAACGGAATCGCATCTTCTTGTTGAATATGCAACAGGAAGCTTCTTCATGATTGACTTCGAAAAGGTGATGACGAAGGAACAGGAAGAAAAATTCTTCGAAGCACTCAGCCTGAGGGAAAAGAGGATCCCGGTACAGCATATCGTCGGATCCGCCTGGTTCTACGGGTTTCAGTTTATTGCCCGGGAGGGAGTTCTGATCCCGCGGCTGGACACGGAGTTTGTCGTGGAACAGGCATTGGAGACATCCCCGGACCGGAACATCCGGTTCCTGGATCTTTGCACCGGAAGCGGTTGTATCGGCATCGCTTTCTGGCTGCTCCGAAAAGAAAAATGCCACAATGACCGGGGGATTCTGTCGGATATTTCGCCGGAAGCACTTTCGCTTGCAAAAGACAATGTGAAGGCACTCAGCGAGATGACGGAAAAGATCGGTGATTATGCAAAAGAACTGGGTGAAAATGTGGAAGTGGTTTCCTCCGATCTCTTTGAGGCATTTGAGGGGGAGAAGTTTGATCTGATCATGTCGAATCCGCCGTACATAGCCGTGTCTGAGATGGAAGATCTGATGCCGGAGGTTCGTGATCATGATCCTCGGATGGCGCTGACCGATGAAGGGGACGGGCTTTCCTTTTACCGGAGGATTGCTTCGGAATGCAAGAATTATCTGAAGCCTGACGGATATCTGATCCTCGAGATCGGGTATGATCAGGGAGAGTCGGTGCCGGAGATCCTGAAGGAAGCCGGTTTCGGAAAGGTACGGGTTACAAAGGACCTGGCGGGACTGGACCGTGTGGTGACAGCACACAGGTAGAAGTCTTAAAACGAATGGGAGATACGAGATATGTTTCATATTCTGGTTGTAGATGCCATATCCGTATTTGCTTTTGGTGACAAAGAAACCTTCGTAGGAGGGGAGTAAGAAAAATGATGAATCTGGAACAGACGGAAAAGAAGACGATAGACAGCCGGATGCTCGCTGAACTGATCAGCGGCGGAATCCGCAATCTCGTGATCCACAGAGATGAGGTGAACGATCTCAATGTGTTCCCGATCCCGGATGGAGATACCGGCAGCAACATGCTGATGACCATTCAGGGCGGCGAGAGGATCGTTCCCTATGAGGATGAAGGAATCGGGGATTTTGCACGCCGGGCAGCGGATGGCATGCTGTTCTCGGCACGGGGTAACTCCGGAGTGATCCTGTCACAGATCGCTGACGGAATTGCTGCAGGACTGGAAGGTCTGGAATATGCAAATGTGGAGGATACGGCCAGGGCATTTCAGTGCGGTGTGGATCATGCATATTCCGCAGTGGCAGAACCGGTAGAAGGAACGATCCTTACGGTAGTCCGGGAAGCTGCTGAATATGCTGCATCCCTGAACTGTTCGGATATTCAGGAGTATCTGGATGCATTTATACTCCAGGCAAATGAATCACTCCGACATACACCGGAACTGCTGGAGATCCTGAAGAAAGCCGGAGTGGTTGATTCCGGCGGGGCAGGACTGATCTACATAGTTGAAGGTGCGCTTTCCGTATTGAAAGGAGAACGCATCGAAAACTCAGGGGAACCTGCGGGGCATACGGTTTCATCGGCACCCGGAGCGGAACTGAACTTTGATCTGTTTGATGAAGACAGTGAACTGGTTTACGGTTACTGTACAGAGCTTCTGCTGAGACTGCAGCGAAAGAAGACGGATATAGAACATTTTGACATGGAGAAATTCCGTGAATATCTCCAAAGTATCGGGGATTCCGTAGTATGTCTGAAAACCGGAAGCATGGTGAAGCTTCACGTACATACAAAGGAGCCTTACCGTGTGTTGAAATACGGTCAGCGTTTTGGAGAATATCTGACGGTAAAGATCGAGAATATGTCCCTGCAGCACAATAACCTTCCGGCAGACAGCAAGCTGTCTCATCCGGAAGAACATAAACAGTTTGGAATTGTGGCTGTTGCATCAGGAGAAGGAATCAAGAAGAATTTCCGGGAAATGGGAACCGACCGGATCATAGAGGGCGGTCAGACCATGAATCCCTCTGCGGATGATTTCATAGAGGCCTTTCGCAGGATCAATGCGGATATGATCTTCGTGCTGCCGAACAACGGCAATGTGATCCTTGCAGCAGAGCAGGCGGCAAAGCTGTATGAAGCTGCGGAGGTACGTGTGATCCCTACCCGTTCCATCGGAGACGGTTATGCGGTTCTTTCCATGCTGGACCTGGATTCCGGGGATGCGGATACGATTGAAAAAGAAATGACAGCGTCCATGGAAGGAGTTGTAACCGGCAGTGTTACCCGCTGCATCCGGGATACGGAAATGGATGGATTCCGGCTCAGAAAAGGACAGTATCTTGGTATCGTAGGAAAAGAGATCGTGTCAGCGGATAACGACCGGAGAGATACCGTATGCATGCTGACAACGCGGATGGATTTCAAGGATCATCAGATCTGTATCGTTATCCGTGGAAAGGACTCTACGAAGGAAGAGGCAGAAGAAATCGCATCCATGCTCAGAAGAGAGCACAGGGACTGTGAGGTTTATGTACTGGACGGCGGCCAGGAGATTTACAGTTACTATATTATCCTGGAGTGACGGAAGACAGAAGCTGACGGCTGGTCATGATTTGCTCCATATGATATATTTAGAAAGAGATAAAGGGAAGAGAGAAAGATAGTAAGAGGGAAAGAAAAGAGAGGGGAAATATGAAGTGTAAAGTTTGCGGAGGCGAGGTTTCGGAAGGAATCATGATCTGCCCCATCTGCGGGATGCCGGTAACCGGATCGGAATCAGGATCGAAACCGGCGATGGACAGTCTGGATGATATCATGTCGAAGAACGAAAAAGAGGAATCATCGGCGAAGTATTCTATGGTTGGCGGAAATACCGCACCGTCGAATCCGTTTGGAATGGATCCCTCGAATCAGGCTGCCAGGGAAGCGCAGGAGGAAGCCCGTAAAAGGGTTGAAATGGAAGAATACGGAGCCGGAGCATATGGAGCCGGAGGATACGGCGCAGGCGGAGCCGGAGGATATGGTGCAGGCGGAGCCGGGCCATACGGCCAGAATCCCAACGGACCGGGGATGTATGGACAGGAGAATCGACCGCTTGACCTGTCGGCATTTGATTCCCGTTTTGATCCATTGGGAGGACCTGTCAGATCGCCCCAGGCCGTTCCGAAAAAGAACGATACGACATTGACTGTTATCATAACGATCGCAATCTGCCTTGTCCTGGTGTTTATAGCACTCTGGAAGACAGGAATCTTAGACAATCATGAAATGGATGGAAACTATAAATTCTACGGCGCAAATGTGAATGGAGTGGTTTATTCACCGGAACAGCTGAAGGAAATGGGACTGGAATATGATGTAAACAGCTTTTACCTTGAGATCGACGGAAAAAAAGCAACTGTCCGGCTGTCGGATAAAGGCGGAACCGCAAAGGTTTCATTTAAAAACAACAAGGTGAAGATCGAGGACGATAGCAGGATGATCAGCGGAACCTATGATAAAGATGAGGGAACCATTTCACTGGAAGCAAGAGGAATCATTTTGATCTTCAAGAAATAAGGAGGAAGCAGGCTGAATATGAAGAACAGAAAATCGAATAAGTTGCACGGACTTCTTTTTTCGTATGGAGCCTGACCGGAGAATAAGAAGATTCATAAAAAAGAGTCATAAGGATACAAAAAAAGCGGCATCATCTGGTGCCGCTTTTCAGCGCTTCTTTACGTTGATACATTTTTTTATCGGCACGACGGAAGACGTCGTTGTAGTTGCTGTCGTTTTTCGGATCATAGATATCCATGCCGCAGGCAACCACAACATCTCCGCTCTGCTGGTTCTCTTCAACCTCAGTGTTGAAAGCTGCGATCAGTTCATCACGTTTTTCGTAATCTTCCCGTTCGAGAATGGCGACAAATTCATCTCCGCCGATCCGGAAGACCGGACTGTGCTTGAAGGTGTGGCAGATGATGCGGCAGGCTGCTTTGATATAATCGTCACCGGAATCATGACCGAGTTCGTCATTGATCTGTTTTAATCCGTTCAGGTCAAATACAACCACGCCGTATTCCGTCAGATCACCGTTTTCAATCCGAAGCTCAAGTTCCTTCAGATTTTCCAGATAAGACAGCTTATTCCTGACACCTGTAAGAGGGTCTCTGTGTGCCAGTCGTTTGGCGATTTCCATTTCACGAAAATGCTCGAGCATTTCATCCTTGTATACGAAGGAATGGATCATGCATGTGGCAAGCAGACAACCGATCGAATAAAAAGGCATCAGCGGATACAGAGACTGAAGCAGGATGAAAAGAGACATCACGATACCCGAGAAACCGATGGTCCGGTGGTGTGCCCGGTCTTCACCCTTTACTCTTCTTGCAACAGTCAGTGTGTAGACGGAAGTGCAGATAAAGAGGAACATCTGAAGGAGCAGGGTGATATATCTGGTCTGTCCAGGCTGATATTCCTTGTCCACTCCGAAACCGAAAACCATGGGATAAAAGAGGTTAACGACCAGTGCGATCAGTTCAAATGTAGCAATAAACCATCCGCCGAACAGGAGCAGTTTTCCGAAACGTCCCCGGTTGTCGATAAAGGCGACAACGAAGCGGGTCCACATAAGCACCGAAAAAACCATGGAAATGAAAAACAGCACGGTATCGATGTATGTGGGAATGACCCATCTTTTCTCATAGAAGTACCCCCACAGGACGTCGGCAACATAATAGAGCATGACCGTATAAAGAAAATGCCGGTACCGGATCTGGGTGGGTTTCACATGACGCCCGCGCTTTCTTCTCAGGGCTTCGTAATTTATGATGATGTGAATAATAAGGGACAGTACCCCTATACTTGCATAATACATAAGTGAAATCCTTAAATTGATGTGTGGTTTCATCGGAAAAACAGATCCGCCGTCCAATAAAACCACTAAGTATTCTACATATTTGTAGAGGATAAATCAATACAATGCGGTGTTTTTTTAAACTGATGCTTGAACTATAATAGTTCGGATTCCCACATTGACAAAATTCGGAATTATGAATATAATAAATATGTTGAATAAAGAAATACGGCAAAGCAGGGGAAACCCTGTGACGCAAAGCTAGTAGGGCCTGTAAAATGGTAGCCAGTTGCACTTTTATCCGAGCATCGGGAGAACCAGAAGAGGTTGTTCTGATGTTTTTTTGTTTTATGTGACGGTTACAAAGGAAGTAAGGAGAGTTATATGAGATCAGAAGAAAAGAACGGGAAACTGATGATTTACCTTGAGGGTAGGATTGATACCGGAAATGCACCGGAAAAGGAAAAAGAGATATTTGATATCCTTGCCGCCCATGAGGGAATGGATATCGTATTCGATGCGGGAGAACTTCAGTATATCTCCAGCGCAGGATTGAGAGTTCTTATGAAGGTCCGGAAATCCGGCGGAGGCTCCCATGAGATCATCAATGTTTCACGGGAAGTGTTTGAAATACTTGAAACAACCGGTTTCACGGAACTGTTTTACGTACAAAAGGCATTGAGAGAGATTTCCGTTGAAGGCTGTGAAATGATCGGAGCCGGAGCGAACGGAGACATCTACCGGCTGGATGATGAGACCATCGTCAAGGTTTATAAAGGGGAGCGGAATTCACCGGAAAAGATCGCCCATAACAGGGAACTGTCCAAGAAGGTGTTTACTTTGGGAATCCCGTCAGTCATACCCTTTGACATGGTTAAGGTGGGAGAAAATTACGGCCTGGTTTATGAAATGTTTTCCGGTGGTTCACTGGCCCGGCATTTAAGTACACATCCGGAGGAGATAGAGGAATACGGGAAAAAGCTGGCTGAACTGCTTCAGAAGCTGCACCGGACGGAGTTCAATGAGGGGGATCTTCCGGATGCCAGGGATCCGTATCTGAACGATACGGAACACCTTCGGAAAACCGGATGGTATACGGATGAAGAAGCGGATCGTCTGCTGGAGCTGATCAGGGGAATCCCGAAGAGGAATACATTTATCCATCAGGATTTCCACCCCGGAAATATCATGCTGATGGACGGGGAACTGATGCTGATCGATGTGGATGATTCGGGAATCGGTCACCCCATGCTGGATCTGATGGGAATGTATCAGGTGTATGTGGCGGCGGCAAAAACCGGATGGACAAAGCGGATGCTGGGACTGGGCGAGGAAGAGTTTACGCCTCTCTGGGAAACCGCACTTTCGGAATATCTCGGGAAGGAGCATCAGGAGGAGATCCCGGAGATCAACAGGGTGCTTTACGGGTACACAAGAATGAAGCATATCCGGGGAGTGGCAACCACACCGGGAATTCCCGATGAGCTCCGGATCCCGGCGGTCGAGAAGGAAAAGAAAGTATTATTTGAAATGCTGGACACACTTTATCCTGTTCCGAAATGGTTGTAAAAAACCTTGCCGGAAATAATACAGAATGAGAAAGGTGACAGACTATGGATGTAAACATGACTTGGGGAAACTTTATCAATGTGATCATCATCGCGGTCGGTATCGGGGTTTGCGGACTCAGTGTTATGCAGGTGAGTTCCGGGATCCATATCCGGTCCGAGGTTAAGAGGTATTTTCAGCTGTTCTTCAGCCTGATCATTATCTACATTTCCATGCATCTGACAAGACAGATGATGGACGGACAGAGTGGAAAAGTGATCCATATAGCGATCATGACGGTTACTTTTATTGAATTCCTGGTATCCGGTTTTATGGTCTATATGATCTCCATGCTGATCCTGTTTGTTACGGATCCGCCGGAGCATAAGAAGGCTGTTGCACAGTATTACATGGTGGTTCTGATCATTCATGTGGTTCTGCTGATCATCTCCCAGTTTACGGATCTTTTCTATTATTTTGATTCGGTTAATACCTATCACAGATCGGGAGGATATATCCTGTCCAATCTGTCATCGATCCTGCTGCTGGTTTCAAATATGGTGCTTCTGTTACGTT
>CADBOV010000024.1 GCA_902796385.1 uncultured Lachnospiraceae bacterium | reverse complement strand
GCATCCGGCTTCATCTGCTCCATCATATCCTCACGGGACTGCTTTGTGATCTGCAGATACTGATCCAGCTTCAGACCCTGATAGGAAAGACGCATATCGAAGTCTTCCAGCATACGCTCCTGCTGAAGCTCGATCATCGGCTCGGGAAGCTCCATCTCGGAAAGCTCGATCAGCTTCTCGATGCACTTGGATTCCTTCTCGCGCTCTGCAGCATCCTTCTTGCGGAACTCCAGTGTCTTACGTGTATCCTCTTCATATTCGGCAAATGTATCAAATGCAGACACATCACTTGCAAACTCATCATCCAGCTCCGGAAGCTGTGTCTCGGTGATGCTGTTCAGCTTAACCTTGAATACAGCCGGCTTTCCTGCCAGATTCTCAGCCTGATAATCCTCCGGGAAGGTTACATTTACATCAAACTCGTCACCGACATTCTTTCCGACGATCTGATCCTCAAATGTATCGATAAAGGAATGAGAACCAAGGGTCAGTGTGTAATCCTCGCCCTTTCCGCCTTCAAATGCCACATCATCCACAAATCCCTCGAAGTTGATCTTAACTTCATCCTCAAGCTTTGCCGGACGATCCGTGACACTTACCTTACGGCCGTTCTCCTTCTGTGTCTTGGCGATTTCTTCCTTTACTTCCTCATCCGTTACGGTGATGTCTGCCTTTTCAACCTCAAGGCCCTTATACTCACCCAGCTTAACTTCCGGACGAAGAGCAACCTTTGCCACATAGATAAAATCCTTACCCTTTTCGATCTGGGATACGGAAATCTCCGGTCTGGAAACGATGTCAAGATCACATCCATCCACTTCTACCGGATATGTCTTATTGATCAGGTCATTTGCTGCATCCTCATAGAACACTTCCGGTCCGTACATTTTCTCGATATATGCCATCGGCACCTTTCCTTTACGGAAGCCTGCCATCTGGAATTTACCCTTTGACTTGTTGTATGCACCCTTCAGTGCTTTTGTGAACTCTTCTGCCGGAACAGTGATTGTAAGGTCAGCCATGCTTCCTTCCAGTTTTTCAACTGCTAAACTCATTTGTATATCCTCCTATTTTTGCGTCCCACGGTATACCTGTCCTCCGGTCCGATCGGGTACGCTGACATTCTGATTCTTTCGTCAAGGGGCTTTTCGCCCATTAACCACAAGATTATAGCATAGAAACTATCGGAAGTCCACAGGTATTTTTCCGAACCTGACGGTTTTTCCAACGACCGGTCAACCCTCTCCTGCATGGTACCCAAGAAGATAATTGTTTTCATTCTCTCTTATGTACTTCCAGGTCTTATTCTGCTTCGCCTCGAATTCCAGCTGGTACACCTTTCCCTTTTCCAGACGCCAGTTGTTCGGATCAACTTCTGTCAGTTTCATTTCATACAGAACCTCACTCCCGTTTGAAGAATGTTGATCACGTATTATCTTAAAGGACTCAAACTTTCCGTCCAAACAGTAATCACAGTAAGTACTAAGGGCATATCATTTCCCCTTCTTTTAATTCATATCCACAAGCCGAACAAAACATAGCTGTCCTCCCGTTCTACCGATAAGAAATCTGTCTTTCATTGTATCATAGCACTATTCCCATTTCCATAATCAAAAAGGAGCAAGTTCCGTATCTAAATGAAACTTACTCCCTTTTCATGTCCGTTCCCGGACATCATCCTGTCTATCTGTATGAGTTGATTGCGTTTTCAAGCGCCTGACCGTAAGAAGCAACCTTCATAGCAGCGGAGATTGTCGGGATCATTGCGATGATTCCCATCAAAATGGCCGAACCTGCCATCACTTTTCCACCCTTATGCTTTGTGCAGCAAATAATAAGTCCGATGATACCTACGATAAGGGAAGCTGCACCCATGATCAGTCCCAAACCCTTGATGAAGCATACGCAAAGAGAGATGATTCCCAAAACCAGTCCTGCGATTGCAATCCCGGCGGTCTCGCCCTGATTTGCCATCATGGTGTTTACTCCGTTTCCTGTAAAGGAAGCATAACCATTTCCCTGTGTACCGTTCCATGCATATCCTGTTTCCTGAGTGGCATATCCGCCCTCTGCACCCGCACCGGCTACTGCCAGCTGAAGGTTCATCCGGGGAGCTTCATATGTCGCATATCCTGCTTCCCTTGTCTCGTGATTTGCTGCTGCATCCCATGCATTCAGGGGTGCTCCACAATCTACACAATAACCTGTTCCATTCTGATTTTCCTTTCCACACACTGCACATCTCATAACTTGTTCCTCCTTTTATTTGATATTGTTTTTTATTGGACCGTTCTGTATTTCGTCCTTGCAAGTATAGTTATAGCACTGTGTGAAAAAACGATTTTTGCACAAATCGAGGAGGCAGGGCAAACCTTACCTCCTCGTACTTTTTCATGATTCTTCTACGCGGACTCACTTCAGGATTTCACTTCATGAGCTTACTTCACACCGCTTCTGCCGTCAGTCAAAATCCAGCCAGTTGTCCGGAACATTCCATTCATCGGGCACGGATGGTGCCGGAAGATATTTTAATCCATCATCGTCGTCTTTTTTCTGAGAAGGTGCCGGAAGGTATTTTACTCCATCATCATCGTCATCGTCCGGCTGCTCAGGCTGCGATTTCTTCTCCTGTGCCGCTTTCATGATCTTATCCAGATTCAGATATCCGCGTTCATACTCAACCCCGTTTACCGTTACCTTCACAGTGAAAATGTGATGATTCAGGACAATATCCCGGATCTCCTCCACCGTTGCGTCCGGAAGGATACCCATTACTATGCCGCAGGCTCCGGTTACAAATGCCGCCGCCTCACTGCTTCCGCTTCGCATTTCCGTACGATCCCCCGGAATATCCGAAAGAACATCCGGTCCGGGCGCATAGATATCAATCCGCTCACCGTAATTCGTTGTACCGGTCTTTTCATAACCCAGAAGCTGATCCGACCCGTCATACAAAGTCTGTGCGCCACCGACAACTATGATCCGCTTTCTTACATCGGCGTTCTGGATACCGGAAAGGAAATCATTGCCGAGATCTGACTTCGAGTCATCTCCCGCTGACTTGACAATAAGAAGTTCCTTTCCTTCATCGATGCAGGACTGAAGGAAATACTGCAGATCCTGATTTGCCAGATCGATCAGTCTCTGTTTCGTATCAGCATTCGCGATCATGGGATCGATCTGCATACTGAAGTTCACTACTTTTACATCGTTTTCAACCATTCTGGATAGCGCATATTCATACTCAAAAACGGAGGTCAGTGCATATTCTTTGCTGTATGCATCATCCTTATAAGCCGTTTCATGAGAGCATGCATATCCGTAGAGCTCCGAGTTCTGTGCCACTCCGGTAATACCGAAGTCATCATCCATATTTGCACCGATGATACCCGCCATATGCGTTCCATGGGACAGACGTTTTTCATCAACCTTCTGCTCTGCCGTCAGCGTATTATCACCGTATTTTCCCTCATATGCCTTGTATTCTTCCCGGATCGTAACCGTTCCGTTATCATCCGTCGGATTCCCTTCCACAAGCGGGGACTGTCCCTCCGCCTTACCATTGTCGGAATCATTTTCCGGAAACTGAACAAATCTTCCGCTCAGATCCTTATGATCCGTATCAATGGTCGAGTCAACGATTCCTATTTTTGCCTTTTCGAAATACTCTCCGTTTTCCACCGCATCCCAAACCTTCGGTGCCCAGACAGATACCGCTGCCCAGTTATTGCCCTTGGGGCTCTGAAGGTTCCATTCCAATGCCGTTCCGTAGGGGTTATCCCGATTATTATCATCCCTCCAGGGGTTATCCGCATACTTTGTTCCACCTTCCGATCCATAGGCATAATGCAGTTTCACGGAGGCCACCAGACTGTTTTTCTGCCACTCCCGTATGATACTCTCCAGTTCTTCTACGGTAGTTCCTTTTTCAAATTCAACCTGATAATCATGTGTGATCGGTATGACACCGACGATGGATCCCGATTTTTCCTCCGCCAGTTTCTCGATCTTCTTTTCCGTAGAATCCTTGGATCCGCGGACCAGGAGCTGGTTTTCCACATAATGCGAGCCATCGGAATGCGCCCTGACATTTTCCTTTGAAAATGCTTTGAAACGTGCCTTTGGTTCACTGAGAAGCGCCCGGACTCCGAAATATGCGCCCACACCGATTCCTGCCAGAAGCATCAGAACCAGTCCGATCTTAAATGCCACATGCTTCCGTTTTTTCTTAACCTTAAACTTCTTTTTTTCTTTTCTGCTCAGTTTTTCGGATGTTGCATTAGCCGCAATACCCTGTATGGTATTACCGGATCCTTTCAGTTGATCCGTATCCCCCGATATAGTCACTCTGGTGGTCGGCATTTCGGCAGTAGGGATCTGCGGCGGAGGAAGCTGGGGATATGGAGACTGCCCTTGCCATGTCTGCTGCTGACCGTTCTGCCACATCTGCTGCTGGCCGTTCTGCCACGTCTGCTGCTGACCGTTTTGCCATATCTGTTGCTGGCCATCCTGCCACGTCTGCTGGCCGTTCTGCCACGTCTGCTGCTGGCCTTCCTGCCACGTCTGCTGATTTTCATTCATGTCCTGAAAAGTATTCAGGATCGCAGATCCGCATACCGGACAAAATGACTCTCCGTTATTTAATTCATATCCACATCCCGGACAAAACATAACAATCACCCACTCTTTCGTTTCATGTAAACTCCGAAAAACATTTTATCACAAAAAGTACCTGTTTGGATACAGGTACTTCTTTTCCACTTCATATATGAAACATGTCACAGATCAGCAAATACCGATGGCTGTTTTTGCAGGAAGCATCACCGTTGGCAGGGATATCCTACCGGCTATACAGTACTTCCGTCTGCTCCATATCATATGCATTATATCCGGATGCCTGTTCCTGTGCAGCATATGCTCCATAGCCCACTGCCAGTTTCTGCGTCGCATACGGATCATAGTCCAATGCCAGTCTCTGCGTCGCATACGG
>CADBOV010000023.1 GCA_902796385.1 uncultured Lachnospiraceae bacterium | reverse complement strand
CGCCATACTGAGGATCAGCTTGTTATGCATTTCCGCAATATGCGATGTCTTTTCATCCACTTCCTCCTTCAGGACGGAGTTGAAGTTATTGATCAGCTTGATATAATCCTGATTCTTTGTATCATCCATAACGAAGACACGGTACCCTCTTTTCTTCTGTCCGTCATAGAGGAAATCCAGATCAAAGAGATAGGTCTTTTTGTCTCTGGTAAAGAAGGATGTATCATTCTCATTATCATCGATAAACATATTCAGACGGTTAATGACATTCTCCGTAAGGAACGGACTGTTTTCTGCCGGCGTATCCACCTTGAGTTCCGCCAGTTCCGGGAAGAAGCGTTTTGCCACTTCATTTGCGCCCAGATACCTTTTTTCAAAGTCAAAGGAAATAAAACCCGAATCCCCCGATTCGATCAGGGAATCCATATGCGTCTCCTTCACATCATAAAGACAGATTCCGTGAACGACCAGCAGGAAGAAGAACTGTGCAAAGCAGTATGCGATCGGAAGCGGTTCAAAGGCCAACGGGAAAAATGACCTGGCTAAATATGCCACGACAGCGATGCCTTCCGGGATCAACATTAAAATGATGATCTTGTTTGAGACATCATTTTTCTTCCGAAGGCAATAGATCAGAATAGCGATACTGATGGTAAATACCGCGATCACGGTGATGTAGAAAACGGTATGCATAATACCGTATTCCCGGACAAGAACCGAAATCCCGTTCTCCCGGCGAAGTGTTACGCTTGTATAAAACAGAGGAAGATGTCCTGTCGTAAGGACGGATGCATATGTGATAAATGCAAGCATGTAAAATACAACCCGGACAACCTTCGGCATATCCATGTTACACCGGTCCAGAATACACATCATGATAAACAGTGTAAGAAAGCATCCGCCAAGGTAGATCATGTCATTGGCGATCAGCGCTTCCTCCAGATTTGACGAAAGCGCCCGCAACAGAAAGCCCAGATTTGAGATCGGAATAAATGCAAATATCAACGTGAAATGGACGTCAAAATGCTTATGCCAGATCAGTACATATCCAAGCGTAAGAGCTAATGATATTCCAAGTATTACTGCATAGTAAATGATCATTCCGGTTTATTCTTCTTCCCTTCTTCATCCTGTTTCTTATGGATATTATTGATATCCTCCATAGATCCGCCGCCCTTATCCTCAGGATCACGGAATTCGCCCTTTTCAACCAGGCGAAGGAATGCATCAACAACATCATCCTGCAGCTGTGTTCCGGCAACCTCTTTAATAATGGAAACAGCCTTGTCAAAATTCATACGTTTCCGATACGGACGATCGGAATACATGGCATCAAATGTATCCGCAACGGCAATGATCTGTGCTACTCTCGGGATCTCATCTCCCTTAAGACCCTTCGGATAACCTTTTCCGTCCGGACGTTCGTGATGCGCCCCCGCACCGATGGCAAGCTCCGGCATGATACTGATATCCTTCAGTACCCGGAAGCCCTGAGACGAATGGGACTTGATGATCTTAAACTCTTCATCCGTCAGTTTGCCCGGTTTATTCAGCACCTCAGGCGGGATCGCGATCTTTCCGATATCATGCAAAAGCGCGATATTATAGTATTTCTCTACCGTATCCTCATCATAACCGAGTTCCTTCGTCAGCATGGCTGTATATTCTGCCACGCGGGTTGAATGACCATTGGTATATTTGTCTTTCATATCGATGGTCTTCGCAAATGCTTCGATCATCTCGCGGATGAAGATCTTGTTCTCTGCTTCCTTCTTCTTCAGCTTGCGGATCCGCCGCTGTACATAGAAGAATACAAAGAGTCCGATCAGAAGGAAGCCGAGCACTGCAATCAGAACACGGAACCAGAGTTTCTCATAAACGGCTTTTGTTTTTGTGATCTGTACGGTAATCGCCTTGTTGCCGTTTCCCATGGCATCGGAAATCTCCATCACAAAGCTGTACTTACCACCCGACAGGTTCGTATAATCAATGGGTTCCAGATCTGTCCGGCTGAGAGTCACCTTACTCTTGTCAAATCCCTCCAGATGATAGGTCACCTGCGGATTCAGCAGGGAATAGGTGTAAATAAACGGATAAATGGTTACCCTCTTCGTATCGGAGGGAACCGTGATGGAACCGTCCTCATCCGCATAGATCATCTTGCCGTCTGCTTCCACATAAGGAACCGACATTTTGATGTTGTCCACCGCTTCAAACGATTTCTCGATATTTACCTTGGAGACACCGGAATTTCCCGCGATATAAAGGGTTCCGTCATCCGAAAGATTGCTGAAGGAGTTTGCGGTTGTCAGATACGGCAGGCCGTTATCACCATTGTAGAACACCGGCTTGATCTCTTCATTTTTGATCAGTTCGTCCGCCGTTGCCACATAAATACCGTTACTACTGAGGATCCATACCTCCCCCTTGCTGTTCCAGTACAGATCAAAGTTATTGGAATACGGGAACTTCTGGATGGTTGTCACCTTATAATCCGGCGTCATGTATGCCAGGGAGTTACTGGTAATCACCCAGAAAATGTTACGCTCCGTATCCTTTTTTATGCGCATGACAACCTCGGAGCCCAGTCCGGCTTCCTTGCCGATATTCTGAACCTTCTTGTCGCTGATCACATAGATTCCGTCTCCGTCAGAGCCGACGATCATATCTCCGTTGTCTGCTTCCGAGATCGTAAGTACCTCGGTATTGCTCAGACCGGATTTTTCATTGAATACCTCTGTAACCTTGCCATTATCGATCAGTGCCAGGCCGCCGCTGCATGCCACCATGATCTTACCGTCCGCCCGCTCATACACGGTACGTGCGCGGCTGGAAGGAAGTCCGGATTCCATGGTATAACAGGTTACTTCCCCGTGATCGTAAAGTACCAGACCACAGTCACTATAGGTTCCGAACCAGAGTCGGTCCTTGCTGTCCTGTACAATGGACCGGATCCGGCAGCCGTCCAGAAGCTGGATCAGGTCCAGAGTATTCTCCTTACCCTCCGGTGCTCCGGTCACCTTTTTCAAAGTATACTTTGTATATTTGGAGTTTCTTCCGATGATTGAAACTCCGTTATCTGTTCCGATGAACACCTCATCTTCGAAATTACAGGTTGCATTTACAACCGCCGGAGCCAGACCGTACCACTCATATACGTCCGTAAACTGGTTCGGAACGATCTTCATTACACCCTGCCGGTTGGAGGTAAACCAGAGATCTCCCTGGTAATCCGTCAGCATATGTCCGACTGCATTGTTCATCGGTATATTTTCCAACTGGATAAAGGATCCGTTACTCAGGAAGCCTACTCCGTTCTGCGCGCATACCCAGATTTCATCCTTGAAGTGCTCAATGGAGTTGATATAGGAAAGCGTTCCCACCTTGATCACGGACCGATCGGTAATATCCTTCTCCAGTTTTCCGTGAATAAGTTCCGATCCTTCCGTACCCAGATAGACATAGCCATCCTTCTTCGGATCCGGAAGCACCGTGGTGATCACACCGATCCCGAGCTTTGTCCCGTCATAGAAGCCGGTCACTTTACCGTCCTCCAGCGTGAAAACCGCTCCATCCATGGTTTCTCCGTAGATCACCCCGCTGTTGGAGGTTCTGAGCTCACAGATGTATTCATCGTTGATCTGGGACTCATTGACCGCATGCATGTTCAGGTCGGTATCGATCATACCCATACCATGGGTTGTTGCCACATAGATATTTCCGGCCGGATCTTCCGCAAAGGAACGGATGGACTCGGACTTCAGCCCTTCTGCATTATCAAACAGTCTTATTTCCCCGTGATCCATCACGGCAACGCCGTTATCATTTGTACCGATCCAAAGGCGGTTTTTACTATCCACATAGAGACTGACCACACTGGTAACGCCGGTGGTAGAGTCGATTCGTTCAAATGTATTTCCGTCGTACCGGATCATACCACTGTAGCTTCCGATCCAGAGGAAGCCTTCTTCGGTTTCTGCAATGGCATTTGCCTCTGCAGTCGGGAGTCCGTTTGTATTATCGTAAAGCACGGCTGAAAAACCCTCTCCCTTGCCGGTGGGGTCTACTTTGATCTCTTCGTTCTCATCTCCTGAGATAGTCTCGGCATAAACGATACCGGGGCCTGATGTCAGTTCCTTTTTATCTGTAGGAATCGCCGTCATTCCGAGGAAAATGGCGATGGATACGCATATTCCGGATACGCCTTTTCTGAAGCGTTTTCCGTGTCTTACCGTTTTATGGGTGATGTTGCTTCCCTTCTTAAAAAATCGGTCGTTTTTCATACGCTCACACTCCTTAAGGATCAGAGTTTTGGATAGAATAATACAGAGTATATTTTACCACAAGCGGGGTGAATTCTCAATCAGAATGGATCAGATCGCTTGCAAATGAACATAAGAAAAGGCTGGGAATTAGTCGAAAACGAGCCAGACATCGCAATTATGCCATTGTCTGACT
>CADBOV010000022.1 GCA_902796385.1 uncultured Lachnospiraceae bacterium | reverse complement strand
CCGTTTCTTTTTTTTGTAAAAACTACTTGACAAATTATGAACATATGAATATACTTTCATATGAAGAGTCGTTCAAATGAATAAAAAAAAGGGAGTACAAATAAATGGAAGAAAAAAACAAAGAAGAATCCGTAGAATACATTGCGGCCCACGATGAGATCGTGAAGCGGGTGAAGGAAAACCAGCCGGAGGATGAGTATCTGTATGATCTCTCCGAGCTGTTCAAGATCTTCGGGGATTCAACAAGGATCAAAATCCTTTATTCCCTGTTTGATACGGAATTATGTGTCAGCGACATGGCAAGTATCCTGAACCTGAGCCAGTCGTCTGTCAGTCATCAGCTCCGGATCCTGAAGGATGCCAAGCTGGTAAAATTCCGGTGAGATGGGAAAGCGATCTTTTATTCCCTGGATGATGAGCATGTGCGAATGATCCTGAGTCTCGGAATGGAACATGTGGAAGAGTAATCAATACTGAATGGAGGACATACAAATGAAAAAGACATACAAGGTTGAGGTAGACTGTGCGGCATGTGCGGAGAAAATGCAGGATGCCATCCGTGCAACGGAGGGTGTGAAGGATGCAACGTTAAGCTTCATGACCCTGAAGGTAAAGGTGGAATTTGAAGAAGGTGCCGATGTGGATGCGGTAATGCAGGCGGCACGGAAAAACTGCAAGAAGATCGAGGATGACATGGAGATCTTCTTATGACACCGAAACAAAAAAAATCACTGATACGGATCATCGTATCTTTTCTCATAACCGCCGGTCTGGTGGTGCTGTTCCATAACATCGAAGCCCCGTGGTGGGTCATGACAGGATGCTATCTGGTTCCTTATTTTATCGTGGGCTACGATGTTCTGTGGAAGGCACTGCGGGGGATCATGAAGGGGCAGGTCTTTGATGAGAACTTCCTTATGGCCATTGCGACGGTCGGAGCCTTCTGCCTCGGGGAATGCCTGGAAGGCGTTGCGGTTATGCTCTTTTATCAGATCGGGGAACTCTTTCAGAGCATCGCCGTCGGAAGGAGCCGTAAAAACATAGCCGCGTTGATGGATATCCGTCCGGACTATGCCAACCTTCTTTCGGAGGACGGTTCAACGGAACGGGTGGATCCGGATGATGTTACGGTGGGCTCGGTGATCGTAGTCAATCCGGGAGAGAAGATCCCGATCGACGGTATTGTAATATCCGGACAGTCTCTGCTGGATACGGCTGCATTAACCGGTGAATCGGTACCGCGCCATGTGGCAGAGGGCCGTGAGGTGATCAGCGGATGCATCGCACTGGACGGTCAGCTTCGAATCCGGACAACAAAAGAATTTGAGGAGTCCACGGTTTCAAAGATTCTGGACCTGGTGGAGAACTCCAGTATGAAGAAGGCAAAGGCAGAGAATTTTATCTCAAAATTTGCCAGAGTATATACACCGATCGTCTGCTACAGTGCGCTGGCACTGGCAGTCCTTCCGCCTCTGGCGAGGATGCTTTTCGGGTATTCCGCAAACTGGGTGGACTGGATCACGAGGGCACTTACATTTCTCGTAATCAGCTGTCCCTGTGCAGTGGTTATTTCCGTACCACTCAGCTTTTTCGGCGGGATCGGATGCGCCAGCAGCCGGGGAATCCTGGTAAAGGGTTCCAATTATCTGGAGGCGCTTGCAGACACAAAGATCATGGTTTTTGATAAGACCGGAACACTTACGGAAGGTGTTTTTGTTGTGACCGGATGTCATCCGGCAGCGGGATATTCGGAATCCCGTCTTCTGATGCTGGCGGCACACGCCGAGTCGGCTTCCGGCCATCCCATCAGCGTTTCCATACGGAAATCATTTGAGGAAAGCGGACGGACCGTCGAAGCAGGAATTGTGACCGATATCCATGAGATTGCAGGACATGGTGTGACCGCGCAGGTTGACGGGAAAAAGGTTGCAGTCGGAAATGAACGCCTCATGCAAAAGGAAGGCGCGACAATCACCGGGATCCGGCCGGATGGAACCGTCTGCTATGTTTCCGTGGATGGAGAATATGCAGGATGTATCCACATTTCCGATGTGGTACGACCGAATTCGGCGGGTGCCATGAAATCACTTCGTGACCAGGGAATCCGGACTGTTATGCTGACCGGAGACCACAGATCGGTTGCGGAGCGTGTGGCGAAGGAACTGGGAATCCATACCGTGAAGTCGGAGCTTCTGCCGGGAGATAAGGTTTCGGAAGTGGAACGGCTCCTGGAGGAAAAGAAGGAAGGCGAATGTCTTGCCTTTGTGGGTGACGGAATCAATGATGCTCCTGTTCTTTCCAGAGCGGACATCGGAATCGCCATGGGAGCCATGGGATCGGATGCTGCGATTGAAGCGGCGGACATCGTACTTATGGATGATGATCCGGCGAAGATTTCCCTGGCGCTCCGGATCTCGCGGAGAACCCTCCGGATCGTCCGTCAGAATATCACCTTTGCCATCGGTGTGAAGCTGCTGTGCCTTGTGCTGGGTGCATTCGGGATCGCAAATATGTGGATCGCCATTTTCGCCGATGTGGGAGTTATGGTGCTGGCAGTGCTGAATGCGGTACGGGCGCTGAGAATCAAGTGAAGTTCCATAAAAAAGGATACCGGCCTTCTGTCATCAGAAAAAATGATGACGGAAGGTCGGTGTTTTATGTATGAAAGAGTGGTATAATAAAAGAAAGTTAAGGGGGGGATTATGAAACTATTTCATTTATCGGATCTTCATCTTGGGAAAAGGGTCAATGAGTTCTCCATGATCGAAGACCAGGAATATATTTTGAAGGACATACTTACGAAGGTAAAGGAGGAAAAACCGGACGGGATACTTATCGCAGGAGATGTATTCGACCGGTCTGTTCCGTCGGAAGAAGCAGTGAAGCTGTGGGATGATTTTCTGATTCGCCTGTCCGCGCTGAAGGTTCCGGTCTATGCCATCAGCGGGAATCATGATTCCGCCGTCCGTTTCTCGGACCATGCCGCGCTGGTTGAAACAAACGGGATCTATCTGTCGCCGGTTTATCAGGGACAGGCAAAGTGCTGCAAAGCGGAGGATTCCTTCGGGACGCTGAACATTTACATGCTTCCCTTTGTCAAACCGGCGATTGTCCGGGCGCTTTTCCCCGAAGAAGAAATAAAAGATTATACGGATGCCTGTCGTGTGGCAGTGGAGAAAATGCAGGTCGATCCTTCCGAAAGGAATATCCTGATCGCGCACCAGTTTGTGACGGGTGCGGAGCGGTGCGATTCGGAGGAGATCGTGGTGGGCGGACTGGACAATGTGGATGTTTCCGTGTTTGATACATTTGATTATGTGGCACTGGGGCATATTCACGGAAAACAGAGCATCGGGCGTAAGACGGTGCGCTACTCCGGAACACCGCTGAAATACTCTTTTTCCGAGAAAGATCATCAAAAATCCATCACCGTGATCGATATGAAGGAAAAGGGAAATGTGGAGCTGTCGGAGATCCCGCTGGTTCCGATGCATGACCTTCGCGAGGTGCGTGGAACCTATGAAGAACTGACGAAGAAAAGCAACTACGAAGGAACCCCGCAGGGGGACTACATCCATGTGGTTCTGACGGATGAAGAAGATGTGATCGATGCCATGGGGAAGCTGAGAGTCATTTATCCCAGACTGATGCAGCTGACGTATGATAACAAAAGAACCAGAAACCGGCAGGTGATCTCGGATGCGGCGGATGTTGAGAATAAAACGCCCATGGAGCTTTTTGAGGAGTTCTACGAGAAGCAGAACAATCAGGAGATCAGTGATACGCAAAGGAAATTCGTTGCGGCATGTATTGAAGATATATGGAGGGCATAAGGGATGAGACCACTGGAATTAAAGATCACGGGTCTGGGCCCGTATGCCGGATCCGTTGAGATTCCCATGCGGGAGCTGGGAAGTCAGGGTTTATATCTGATCACGGGTGATACGGGAGCAGGAAAAACAACGATTTTTGACGCCATCTGTTTTGCGTTATACGGAGAGGCCAGCGGCGAATTCCGCGATCCCTCCATGTTCCGGTCGAAGTACGCGGCACCGGAAACGCCGACAGAGGTGGAACTTACATTTTTACATTACGGAAAAGAATATAAAGTAAAACGGAATCCGGGCTATATGCGGCCATCGAAAAAAGGAGAAGGGGAGACAAAACAGGTTGCTGATGCAACCCTTTGGATGCCGGACGGAAAGGTGATCGCAAAGACGAAGGAAGTGACTGCAGCCATTGAGGAGATACTTGGGATCAACCGGGATCAGTTTTCACAGATCGCCATGATCGCACAGGGTGATTTCCTGAAACTGCTGCTGGCGTCCACCTCGGACCGGAGAACGATCTTCAGTAAACTTTTTCATACCAGAAATTATGAAGTCTTACAGGATAAGCTGGACGAAGAGAAAAAGAAGGTAAGCGAGAAGGTGAAAGAGGGACGGACAAGTATCCGTCATCTGATCGAGGGAATCCGCACGGAGCAGGATGATGTGCTTTCCCTGGAAGCGGAAAAAGCAAAGAATGGTGAGCTTACGGTGGAAGATGTCCTGGAACTGCTTGAAAAACTGATCCTGCAGGATCAGGAAAAGGATGCGGGACTGAAGGGGAAAATCGCCGAAGTCAAGAAGGAACTGGAAACGGTAAATGCAGCCATCGGCGCAGCGGAGGCACTGGAAACAGCGAGAAATGAGCTGGAGAACGCAAAGAAAAAAATTTTGGAGGAAGAACCGAAGCTGGAGCCGCTTACCGAAGAAAGGGACAAAGCAAAAGCAGGACTTAATGAAAAAGAAGAATTAAAAGAACAGGCGACACGGATCGAGGCAAAGCTTCCGGATTACCGAAGGGCAGAAGAATTAAAGAATGAAATTCTTTCCCTTAAGAAGAATCAGGAAAAGAGGCAGAAGGAGTGGGAGACGCTCAGCCGTACATTTGAAGAGGATAAAAAGAAAACGGAGTCCCTGAAGAAGGAACTGGAGACGCTGCAGGATACGGAGGCAAAACAGGAGCGCCTGAATTCCGAGATAAATGCAGCGAATGAGGAAGATAAAAAACTGGAAAGACTTCTGAAGGACCTTACGGGTTATGAAGAGGATGTCCGGAACCTGAATGAAAAACAGGAATATTATAACGAAAAAAGAAACATTTATGATCAAATGAATCAATCCTTTGAACGAATGGATCAGTTGTTCCGGGACGGACAAGCCGGTGTCCTGGCTGAAAAACTGGAAGAGGGAATCCCATGCCCGGTATGCGGTTCCGTACATCATCCGGATCCTGCAAAAAGATTGGAGGAGGTTCCTTCGGAGGAACAGTGGAAGAAGGCCAAAGAGAAGGCGGAGTCTGCACGAGACAAAAGAGACCAGGCGGCAGAAGCTGCAGGGAGGGCAAAAGCAGCACTCGAAACAAAGAAGGAAGCCCTGACAGAAAAGCTGAAGGAAAGACAGCTTTCCATCCGGGAAGAGGACGCATCTTCCGTTCAAAAGATAAAGGAAGAATTAAATGCGGCTAAGAAGGAGAATCTGGAAAAGAAACGGAATCTCGATAATAATGCGGAACTTCTGAAGAAGGATGCGGAAAGGCGGGAAGAAATCAGGAAGGAAATCCCGAAACTTGAAGAAAAAAAACAGCAGACAGAGTCACAGCTGAATGCGTTGAGAGACTCCATGAAATCCGATGAAGGGACACTTCAGGAGAAGGAACAGCAGGAAAAAGATTTAAGAAAAACGCTGACCTTTGAAGGAGAAGAGCAGGCAGCAAAGAAAAGAGATGAACTCTTAAATGCTGCGGAGCAGCTGCAGGAGACATATGATAAGGCAGAAGAAGCCCTCAGAAAACAGAAGGAAACAGTGGACGGACTCCGTATCAAGGCGGGAGAATTACAGAAGACCATCGAAGGATCAAAGGCCGGAGATGTAACAGCTGAGAGGGAAAAGAAAAAAGAACTGGACCGGACGGAATCGCAGTATCAGGAGGAAGCAAAAACACTCAGTGCAAGGATCGGGACGAACCAGGGAATCAGGAAGGGGATCAGCGAAAAGGAAAAGGAGATCTCGGAAATCGAGCGAAGACTTCAGTGGGTTGCGGCACTGGCTGATACAGCGAACGGAAGACTGACGGGAAAGGATAAGATCCTCCTGGAGACCTACATTCAGATGACATATTTCGACCGGGTGATCCGAAGAGCAAATCTGAGACTGATGGTCATGTCATCCGGACAGTATGAACTGGAACGGCTGAAGGAAGCGGCTGACGGAAGGCAGAGCAGCGGACTGGATCTGGAGGTGGTGGATCATACCAACGGCTCCAGGCGGAACGTGAAAACCCTGTCCGGCGGTGAATCCTTTATGGCATCCCTTTCACTGGCGCTTGGATTGGCGGACGAGGTACAGGCAGCGGCAGGCGGGATCCACATCGATACCATGTTTGTGGACGAAGGCTTCGGCTCGCTGGATCCGGACACTTTGGATCAGGCATATAAAGCCCTTGCGGGACTGAGCGAAGGAAATAAACTGGTCGGGATCATTTCCCATGTTTCAGATCTGAAGAACAAAATCGAAAAACAGATCGTGGTAACGAAAGAGAAAAACACCGGAAGCCACGTGAATCTGGTTATATAAAACAGAACTTATTTTGGGTTGGACAGAAAGGAGAAGGTGGATGAAGAAAGTCAGACGAAAACTGGCAGGAATCCTTGCAGGCTGTATGCTGCTTACAGGATCCGTTTCATTTCCGGCGAGAGCAGAGACCGCGTCATATGAAACCCCTGCTTCCGTACAGGAAGAAACGGCATTTGTTTCAGATAATATTCCGTTTTCACTATCAACCGTGGCAACCACGAGTATCGCAGACGCAGCAGTGGGGGCAAAGCTGAAGGGCTGGGTCAGGGAAAGCAGCGGCATCCATTATTATGATACATCCTATAAGGCCGTAACCGGCTGGAAGAAGATTTTAAAGAAATGGTACTATTTCAATACCAAGGGGATCCTTCAGTCCGGCTGGGTAAAGAAGAGCGGAAAATGGTATTATCTCGGGAAAGACGGAGCCATGGTCACAGGCAAATGGGTGACCAGGAAGAGCCGGTATTATTATCTGGATGGAAAGGGGATCATGGCGACCGGATGGAAGACGATCTCCGGGAAGAAGTACTTCTTCCGTGCAGACGGTTCCATGGCTTCAAATGAATACATCGGAGGTCACTGGCTGAAAAAGGACGGAAGCATGGACACGAAGGCCGCCAGGGCTTCCTGGAAGAGTGATAAAAAGGGTTACTGGTACAGTGATGCAAAGGGATGGTATCCGAAGTCTTCCTGGCTGTGGATCGACCAGGTATGCTATTTCTTTAACAGCAAGGGCTACATGGCGAAGAGTACCACGATTCAGGGGTATAAGATCAATGCCTCCGGAGCCCGTATGAAAAACGGGAAAAAGGATACTAAGAACGGCGCGGCAAAAGTGACGGCTGCGATCAAGACAAAGAGCGGCGTAAAACCGCTGGAGCAGCGGCTCTCCGAGCTTGGATGGAATGATGCAACATCCTATTCGTATCAGATCGTTCCGCTTCTTGCTCCGTTCAATGAGTATTTCTACATAAAGACATGGAATCCGGATCCGGACAGCTTTGCATTCCGGGATAAGGCGACGAAGTATTCCGATTCGGAAGGAATCATCTCGACGCTTGAAACAAAGTATGAAGATGTAACCTATGAGAATAAAACAACACTCCGTGTAAAAGGCGGATATCTGGCAAAGGGTTCCTATACGGACGGCGGTGAGCTGGTTCTGGTAAAGCGGACGGTTACATCCACAACCCCGGTACATAATCTGACAACGGGGGAAGTGACGTACCGGAAAAACTATAATGAAGAAGAAACAAGTCGGAAGGTAAAGATCGCTGCGCTGGTAGATGATGTGGATTACCTCATCAATACATATGCAAAGGGGAAGACGAAGTTCTTTGATAAGCTGAGCGCGGTGCAGTCCGGTCTGAATCAGATCTGTCTTTACAGCGGCGTTTACATTTTAGGAGATCTGTATAAGCTTGACAGCTATCCGTATTATGGTATCTCTTCCTCGCCTCATGTGGATCAGAGATATTACATACAGGAGCCTTACGGCCGGCGGAACAGTAAGTCCATGTTTATCTCGGCGCTGTACCCCTACCGGCTGGATTCCGTGGGATTCCCGGGAGAAATGTCCGCGGTTGCAAAACGGCTGGACTCCACGGTGACAACTGCAAGTAATTCATCCGCCCACTGGCTGGTGGATATTACTTATAAGGGAGTAACAAAATCCTTTGGCGGAAAGGGATACGGCGGAGGACAGGGAATTAACGGAAATCAGATCCTTTATCGTTTTTCCTTTAATAAGAATTCCAAGGATGCAAGCACGAAGATCAATCTGACGGATCTTCGGACCAGGATCAACGAATACGGTAATCTTACGGTGGATACGGAGGAAGGAAAGACCGTTCCGAAGCTTACCTGGGCCAAGATCAGGAAAAAGGTCGGCTCCGGTTCTTATGTAAGGATCCAGCTGATCACATCCATTTTCGGAGGTACGAATACCGGGTATACCTACCTTTACGATGACGGATCCACCACTGAAGGTGCGTCCTATATGGGAAATGTAGGATACATGTACAATACCTGGTTTGAAGGCCGGTATTATAACAAGTATGAATACTATTATCCCGGCGCTACACTGGAGCAGACGATGGAAGACGTAAAGCCGTCACTGACATTTAAAGATGCGGTGATCCGGCTTCCGGATGATGGGAAACAGTATTATTGTTACCGGGGCAAAATGGAAAACGGTTCCATGAGCTATAAGGAAAGAACCGTGGAAGAATACGGGTACGATCCGGAAACGGGAAGTTGGCCGGGCTATACCACATTTTCCTATGATGCGGATCAGAACTGCTGGATCCCGAGTCAGTTTAAGCCGGAGAATTATTATTCCATTTACTACAAGGACGGATCAAAGAAGGTATATCTGAACAGCGAAGAGTACCTGGATGCGATCACCATTACCATGGATGAAGCAAAGAGCATGGGTGTTGATGCAAATACGGATACACCGCCTTCGGAATTCCTGATCTATGACCGGAAGAGTGAACCCGGAACAAAGGGCACAAACTGATGCTTGATTTTTAGAATTAAAAGATATATGCTATAGTAGCGTTTTCCGGGAGGAAGACGCTACTTATTTTTCCTTAAATCAGGAGGATGGAATGATGGAAATGAAGCCGATCAAAGAAGGTAAGGTTCGTGAGATTTATGATAATGGTGACAGCCTCATCATGGTAGCAACCGATCGTATCAGCTGCTATGATGTGATCCTTAAGAATCAGATCCATAAGAAGGGAGCGGTTCTTACACAGATGTCCAAGTTCTGGTTCGATATGACCAGTGATATCCTGCCGAATCATATGATTTCTGCAGATGTTAAGGATATGCCGGAATTCTTCCGTCAGCCGCAGTTTGACGGGAACTCCATGATGTGCAGAAAGCTGACCATGCTTCCGATCGAGTGCATTGTGCGCGGTTACATCACGGGCTCCGGATGGGCAAGCTATAAAGAGAACGGTACCGTATGCGGCATCAGACTTCCGGAAGGACTGCGTGAGTCCGATAAGCTGCCGGAACCGATCTACACACCGTCTACAAAGGCTGAGATCGGTGATCATGATGAGAACATTTCCTTCGAGCGTTCGATAGAAGTACTTGAAAAGGCATTCCCCGGAAAGGGACAGGAGTATGCGGAGAAGCTCCGTGATTATACGATCGCCCTTTATAAGAAATGTGCGGATTATGCACTTACAAAAGGAATCATCATTGCCGATACAAAATTTGAGTTCGGTCTGGATG
>CADBOV010000021.1 GCA_902796385.1 uncultured Lachnospiraceae bacterium | reverse complement strand
TTTCACCGAGAAGAACGTCCGGTAGAAGAAACGGCTGATGATCACCAGGATCAGAAGGAATACAAAGTATAAAATGTAGTAGCTTCGCGGAAGAGGAACCGTCTGTTCCTGATTCAGCGCCATGATAAGGCCCATGTTCATAAGACTGGCCAGACCACAGGCAACCGTAATATTCTTGAACTCCGTCGCACCCGCATAACTCCATAAGCTGGAGTAAAGGTGAAGCAGGAAAAATACGCAGATCGTAACTACGATGGACACCCAAAGATGCCCTTTCATCACATCCTGATATTCCTTCGGAATCTTGGAATACTGAAGGTCAAACCTGACCAGGAGTGACAGAAAACTGGCAGCAACAACTGCCGCTGTATCGTACAGAATCAGTATTATTTTTGTAATGATTTTCTTTTTGCTCATTTGATTTTACAGATGCCTCCCAAACGACACTTGCGACATTCTATCACTTTACAATCAAAAAAACAAGTACAACCGTTTAGCGTCCCAGAAGGACCGTACGGATCATATTCTTGTCACTCAGCCACTGAAGTCCGGAGTTTCCGGAAAGCAGGTGCTGGTACGCATCCGGCTTCATTGCAAGAGAAAGGATGAACATAAGCAGCCAGACCAGACAGATACCGATCAGCACACCGCAGACGGCTCCCACCGTCTTGTCCACCGCCGCAATGATCGGAAAGGCTTTCAGCATCCTTCCCACCAGAACCGTCACGATAATGAACAGAAGCCTCAGCGTTATAAAAACGATGATCCCGGCCAGTATATTTACCGCCATATTTGATGCCGTCTTCGCTATATATCCGTATACCGTGCTGACGCCCAGTTCTTTATATTTTTCCAGATTATTTCCGTCCAGAAGATCCTGTGTCAGGAAGTGCGGAAGGTTCAGCCCGTTGATCAGTTCGATCTGCTCCGACTTCTTCGGATTCTTCTCCATGGCTTTCTTAACCTGTTTTTCCGTTCCGCCTGTCGTCTCCTCCACCTTGTTTTCCACCAGGCTGTATACCTTCTTCTCTATATACTCGTCAAACCCGGTTCCCTTCCGGATCAGATTTGCCACCACCGGTGAAAGTGCATAGGAAAGCACAAGTGCAAGGATCGTTGCACAGATTCCGAGAACGGACCGTACCAGTCCCCGGAAAAAACCGATTGCTCCGAACAAAAGCAGTACGGTAAGTGTCACGATAAAAAGCCAGTTCATTATTTATCCTCCGTTCTGAGGCTGATCTTCTCCGTTTTCCCTTCAAATGTAACGATATATTCATTACTCTTGGATGTGGGGATCATATTCCGGATCAGATCATCAAAGGAATACTTGAATTTTGTCCTTCCCTTCGGTGTAATGATCAGACACTGGTTTCCGCCGGTCAGGATGATCTCATCCTCACCCGCATGGATATTCTCATATGCCATATTAAAGGCATACTGGAATTTCTGACTTCCGTTCAGGTCATAGACCCGCATCAGATAATCGGTTCCGTCCGCAGCATTCGAGGACCGCTCGATGGTTCCCACATACTCCGGGGAATAGAAGATACTCTGGATCTCCTTCTGCTGATAAGGGATCTTAACCCGCTCCGACGGTTTTTCCTTCATATCATAAATCGTGATACATGTATCGGAAAATGTGGCGATCACGTTATTGGAAAGAAATGTAACCTTCGTAACCAGTTCATCCTCCAGACTGAAACCACCCACCATACGGTCTGCGTTCAGGTTCTGTCCCACTTCGCCGAAGTTGTATGCCGCCAGGTTATTCTTATTCTTGATACCTTCCATGTAATAATAGCTGGTCATCAGCTTGCAGCCATCATCCGAAATGGCGATATCCAGGGGATATCCGCTCTTATCTATGGATGTCTGCATCTCATAGATGATATTTCCGTCCTTATCATACATGTTTACATAATTCGTCGTGTCGCTCTCCAGCACGATGGTAAATGCCCCCTGGGAAGCTACGTCCACATCCAGGATCTTATAGGGCATGACCAGATCACTGACTGCCCCGTCCGTATTGAATACCCGGACCGTATTTCCGCCCTTGTCGGCAACCACCGCATAGTCACCGTTGGTGCTGGCGATGGGAACCTTCAGATCCGCACCGGCAGTCCATACCACGTCACCGTTTTCATTAATATAGGACACACCCTCCGGCGTATACTTCAGCAGATTTCCGCCGAACTCCGTATATTCCGCATTTGCTTCATAAATCGTATTGGTACTGCTGAGGACCTTATACCCCTGATACTCACGCATGCTTGTATAAACATAATAACTTACGCCTGCCACAACCAGGAGAATGATAAGCAGCACAAAAAGGCGTGCACGTTTTACACGCCTTGCTGTCTGACGCGTCAGATTCTCTTCCCGTAATCCGGGATCTCCTCCGACCTCAATGATATTCCCTTTTTTTCTTCGGAATGAACCGGACCGGATCTCCGGTTCCCCTGCAGGTTCCTCCGTTCCGGGAAGTTCATCCTCCGGCGGAGCCTGCATTCCTGCATCCCCGGGATATTCCGGATCAAACAGTGCATCATCCCTTTTGACCTTTTTCTTTTTTCTGAACATCTCTTTTCCCGTTTCTTTTTCGGTAAGTATTTTGTCCTTCTGCCCTTCTAACTCTGATCCGTATCTCTGTAGCGGGAAAGGGCCTCGGAAATCGTATCCGCTTCTCCGGATTCCATGATGTGAACCAGGTCATCCAGTTTTTCGGGCCGCATCATATCTTCACCGATATGGGATACATATCCTTCAGAAATTTCCAGGCTTTTCGCCTGATAAGCCTTTTCTTTTTCTTCCAGTCCTGCTGCGAGCTCATCCCGGACCTTCCGGGCCTCCTCGATCGCAGGCATTCTTCTTTCTTCGATCTCTCCCCGGATATTCACCGCGGTCTCCTCATCAAAGGTCTTCAAAGCTTCATTCAGCTTTTCACGGACCTCTTCCTCCTCGTCCCGGATCTCCTCCAGTTTTTGATCAAATTCATCCAGTCCGTACTGGCTTTCGTCTGTATCCTTTTCAACAGAGCGCCTGATCTCGCGGATCTTCCGGTCGTTTTTGTTGACCATATTCCTGTATTTTCTTCCCAGGCGAAGGGTCCGGATATGACGCGCTTTTACCTTTACATAGACCATGAATACGGCGATCATGAAAAGAATGATCAACACAGCCGGAATAATGATACATAGGATCGTTTTTGTCTTGTCTTCCATATTCTTCATGACCGTAATACGGAGAAGAAATGTAATAAGCGTCGGTATTCCCGCAAACAAAATCCCGTAGCAGCAAAGCATCATCAGGATTTCCACGATCCCGTCCGGCATGAACATGACATAGAAAAGCCTGGTTCTTGCAAATGAGGGAACCTTTTCCTTCCGGAACAGTTTTCTCAGTTCCTTCTCAGCTTCCTTTGTATCATCCTCATGCTCTTTGGATTCTTCCCGGATCCTGGAAGCCTTTCCCTCGTCAATCCTCTTATCACGCGCGGCTTCAACTTTTTTTCTCCGGCTTTTTATTGCACTGATCTGTTTGTCAAACTCATCGGTCACTTCATTTCTGCGCTTCTTTAAGGTTGAGTCAACCTCGTCCCGAAGCGCTTTTTCCTGAGATTCGACATCCCGCTCCTGTTTTTTAAGGTCACTTTTCAGCTCGTTGATCTCTTTCTCAAGCGTGTCCTTATCCTTAACGGCATCCCGCACCTTCATCAGGAATTTGCTATCCTCTTTGAAAACATTCTCTGCCACAAAAAGCCTCCTTACGATCAGTTCTGCTCCGCCTGAAGAGAACGGTTCACAGCACTAACCAACGCATAAGCCGATGCCTCAATGATATCATCCCTGATTCCTGCACCCCAGTAAACATTGCCGGATTCCTTCATCTGGATTCCCACATAGGCACAGGCCTTGGAATTGGAACCACGTGTGATGGCATGCTCCTCATACGTGATCAACGAATAATCGATATGGAAATGTCTCTTAAGCGCATTGCTGATCGCATCCAGACGTCCGTTTCCCTGTCCGTGATAGACCTTGTGAACGCCTTCCCGTTCCATGGTAAGTTCACAACGGATCCCGTCGATCTGCTGGAAATGGCACTCGATATATTTGATCGGCGAACTGATATTGACATAGTCCTGCTTAAAGAGATCCACAACCTCATCCGGCTGAAGCTCTTTATGCTGATGATCGGAATAACCCTTGATGGTATATCCCACATCCTCTTTCATTGCCTTCGGAAGCAGGAAGCCGTACTTGGTTTCCAGAAGGAAACCGATACCGCCCTTACCGGACTGGCTGTTGATACGGATCACATCCCCGTCGTAGGTCCGTCCGATGTCCTCAGGATTCAGCGGAAGGTACGGAACCGTCCACATCTGTTCCGGATCATCCTCTCTATGCTTCATGCCCTTGGCGATGGCATCCTGATGGGAACCTGAAAATGCCGCAAATACAAGCTTGCCGCAATACGGTTCTCTCGGATAGATCTCCATGCCCGTCAGTCTTTCATATGCAGCCTGGATTCTCGGCATATCCGAAAAATCAAGTTCCGGATCAACGCCGTGGGTGTACATATTCATGGCAAGTGTGATCACATCCACATTTCCGGTACGCTCACCGTTTCCGAAAAGCGTTCCCTCAATACGGTCAGCACCTGCAAGAAGTCCAAGCTCGGCATCTGCCACACCGCATCCGCGGTCATTGTGCGGATGAAGGGACAGAACCACATTTTCACGATATTTCAGATTCTTATTCAGATATTCGATCTGGCTTGCATATACATGCGGAAGTGACATTTCAACCGTTGCCGGAAGATTGATGATGGCTTTTCTGTCAGCCGTAGGCTGCCATACATCAAGAACCGCATTACAAACCTCCAGTGCATACTCCGGCTCGGTTCCGGTAAAGCTCTCCGGTGAATACTCGAACCTGTAGGGTGCTCCGTCCTCATCTGCCAGACGCTTCAGAAGCCCGGCACCGTCCGTTGCGATCTTCTTGATCTCTTCCTTCGATTTTTTGAATACCTGCTCTCTCTGGGCAACCGAAGTCGAGTTATATACATGCACGATCACGTTCTTCGGATTTGCTCCCCGGACAGCCTCAAATGTCTTTTTGATAATATGTTCTCTGGCCTGTGTCAGAACCTGGATGGTAACATCCTCCGGAATCAGATCGTCTTCGATCAGACGGCGGCAGAACTCATATTCCGTATC
>CADBOV010000020.1 GCA_902796385.1 uncultured Lachnospiraceae bacterium | reverse complement strand
GTAGATATCTTTATCGCAGGTGTCGGTACCGGCGGAACCGTAACGGGAACCGGCGAATATCTGAAGGAGCAGAATCCGGACATCAAGGTAGTAGCACTTGAGCCGGAAGACTCTCCGGTACTCTCCGAAGGAAGAGCCGGTGCGCATAAGATCCAGGGAATCGGTGCAGGCTTTGTACCGGATGTTCTGAATACCAAGGTATTCGATGAAGTATTTAAGGCATCCAATGATGATGCATTTGCAACCGCAAAGCTGCTTGCTAAGAAGGAAGGTATCTCCGTAGGTATTTCCTCCGGAGCAGCACTCTTCGGAGCTATCCAGCTGGCAAAGCGTCCCGGGAACGAAGGCAAGGTGATCGTTGCCCTGCTTCCGGACAGCGGTGACCGCTATTATTCAACCGCGCTCTTTACCGAGTGATCCGGTTGGACGTTCAAATGAACAAAACCAATGTCATGTAAATCATACCTCCTGTAACAGGAATCCCGCACGCCATGGCGGGATTTTCTGTTTGTAGAGGGCTTTCTTGTGAAAAACGCACAAAACAAGGACCAAAAGTGATTGATTTTGCCCAAAAGCCGGTGGGGATGTTGGCATAATCACGAAAAAACGTCAAAAATAAGATTATCTTTGGGCACACTTCAAAAGGGTTTTATGTATAATAATACTTGTAACCCCCAATTACATTATAGTTTTTTGCTACAACCCCAAAGTAACAAAATACCTTCTCCAAAATGGACAGTCATTTCCCGTGACTGTCCATTTTCCTTACGATATATCTTATTGTGTGACTTCCCCGAAGGAGGAGATAAACCGGATCCCGTTATCGGTCCGTTCTGCACGGATCTTTCCTCCGTGAAGCTCGATGATCTCCTTTGCAAGTGAGAGTCCGATCCCGGTATTTCCGTTTGAACCGGTGTAGAAACGGTCGAAGAGATGTGCCAGTTCCTCGTCTGTCAGGGCATCACAGTCATTCTGGATGGAGAGGGTTCCGTTTTCCAGACGGATGGAAAGACGGGTCCTGGCATATTTCACGGCATTTGTAAGCAGGTTCGAAATGGCATGCTCCATCCGGTCCGGATCGGCTGTGATCCGCGTGGGTGAGAGGGAAAGCTCCACATCAAGTTCCCGGCTTTTTACAACGCCCTCCATGGGCATCAGACATTCTTCCACCAGTTCGTCCAGGGAAATGGATTCCTTATGCAGCGGCATGGAACCGCTTTCCAGTTTTGCCGCAAGAAGGATCTCTTCGATGAGCCGGCTCATTTTCTCGGTTTCTCTGGAAATGACCCGGCCGGTCTTTGTATAATCCGTGATCACGCCCTTTTCTATTCCTTCCGCATAACCGCGGATCGAGGTGAGTGGTGTTTTTAACTCGTGGGATGTGTTCTCGAAGAAGAGCTTCTCTGCCTTGCTGCTTCGTTCCAGACGGCGTCCCACAAGGTATCCTTCGATGCTTCCCAGAACACCGATGATAATGGCGGCGATCAGAAAAATGATCCCCATGCGCCGCATGGTGGCAAGCTCGGGAGTTACATCCACAAATGCGATCATACTGTAGTTGGGGTATTAATCGAGGGGCAGATTGGCGGATTCCAGGACGGAATATACAATTGATTCCTCCGATTCGTCAATGACAGAGAGGGCGTTGGCTGTCATCTCGGAAATGTTTATTTCGCCTGTTCCGATATACAGGGTCCGGGAATCAATGGTTGCTTTTTCCACACCGGAGGGTTTATTGGAACGACACCATTCGATGATCTTTAATTCCTGTGCCGAATAATACTGATTCGCTCCCGGACTACCGGTAATCCCATACGGCATATCAATGGTTTCGGGATAATACTGGATTACGCCCTCTGTGACTTCTCCGTCCAGGCAGGAGCGGATCGCATCCTCCGCCCGGCGCTGCATTTCCTTCCGGTTGATCACCTGCAGAAGAACGAGGATGATGAGAAGGGTCAGCATGACGGATCCGCCCACCAGGGCAGCTATTTTGAAACGTGCATTCTTCATGACTTCTCCCCTTCCTCCAGCCGGTAGCCGTAACCCCAGACGGCGCTGATCTTCGCGCGGCTTCCGGCAGCATTCAGCTTTCTGCGGATCCTCCGGATGGTTTCATCCGTAACCCGTGTTTCCACGGAATCATTATCGATTCCCCAGACATGATCCAGCAGAAGATTTCTTGCGACGGCTTCACCGCTGTGATCCATCAGGCATTCGATCAGGGCATATTCCGTCATGGAAAGCCCGATGGGAGTTCCTTTATGGATCACATCATGCATGGAGGGAGACAGGGTGATATCACCGAACATCCGGTCGTCGGATTTCGACATGTCCGGTTCGGTCCGGCGGAGCAGGGCGCGGATCTTCATGACAAGAAGTGAGGGAGAGAAGGGCTTCACCAGATAATCATCTCCCCCGAACATATAGCCGCGCATCTGGTCGGCTTCACTTTCCTTTGCCGTCAGGATCACGATCGGAATGTCCGATATCTTCCGCAGTTCCTTGCAGATGGTGAGACCGTCCCGTCCGGGCATCATGATATCCAGGACGGCCAGGTCGCAGGGCTCTTTTGTAAAATGTTCCAGCAGAGCATCTCCCGTACCGAAGGTCATTACCTCATATCCTGCATTTGTCAGGAATTCCCTTAAGACATCCAGAATATCCGGTTCATCATCTGCTGCATAGATCAGTCTTCCCATTTGCTTCCTCCAAACGCGAAACGCCTGCCCCGTTCAGGGGCAGGTGACGCCTGTTTTATTCTGATACTTCCGTGGAAGCTTCCCCGTCGTCCGGGTCAAGCTCTTCCGGCTGCTTTTCGGCTTCTTCCTCTTCCGGAAGAAGGCACTCCATTTGGGACATGAATTCTTCGTCTCCGAGTGCATTTATCGTAAATCCGAGTGCGGAATCTGCCTCGGTCCAGCCGGCCTTCTTTTCAAGTTCTTCCATTCTGCTTTCCAGCCGGTTCATTTCCTCTTCATAAGGAGCAAGGAGTTTTTCAACCTCTTCATCGGAAATGTACGTGTCATCCTCGGGGAATGCTTCCAGGATGATCTGGTCGATCCGGTCATAGATCTCATCCAGCTCCTTTTGTTCCGCTTCGGTCAGTTCTCCGTAATCCATGGAGAATTCGGTGATTTCGGGATTCTCAGGATCTCCTTCCATCTCAACCTTGTATCCGGACATGAGTCCGTCCTCGTCACAATTCACGAAGTAGGTGTAGGTGTCGTTCAGTTCTTCCTGCGTGTCTTTCCCGCTCTCCGCCGGATCGGTTCCGTCGGTTTTTGTTGTCTGTACCACCAGTTCATTTCCGGTTGTCTCGGCGGATGAAGTGAAAGGGATAAGGCAGGTTACCGAGAGTGCCGTGATCATTCCTGCTACGATGATCGGTTTTGCTTTTGTCATTTTGTTATCCTCCTGATCTTGTATTTTCTGCATGTCCTGCAGCTTGATCAAAGGATAGCATTCCGGAAGAAAACATTCCCCGTAAAACTGTCAGAAAAATGTCACAAAACTGTAATAACGTAAAAACATGGTAACAGCAATGATCGTAATGCCCGTAATAACCGCATTATAGCACATTTTATTCAGGCTGTTTCATTTTCGGTCATTTTTTGATACTATACGGTAGTGTGACGGTAAAGGGTTTGATCTAAAAAAGTGAACCTCCGGTCTCTTTATGAAAATATAAGAGTGAAGGCGATGACAAATTACAATATTGTAAACGGAGATGGCATGAAACCAGAAGTACTTGAAAAATGCATACAGAAATTCGGGAAGGATGTTTACTCATTTTGTATTTACACCACCCGGAATAAAGAAGATGCGGACGATCTGTATCAGCGCACGTTCCTTGTAGTTTTCGAAAAGGATGAGATCGATTTTGATCACAATCCGAAATCCTACATAATCACCATAGCCG
>CADBOV010000019.1 GCA_902796385.1 uncultured Lachnospiraceae bacterium | reverse complement strand
TTTTTGTTTCTTCTCTATTCGGGTATTCTCTTTTCGGATCCCTTGCTGCTTCGTTCGCGCCTGCAATACTCCACCGGCATGCGGTGCCCCTCAGGATGACAAACCGGCATCATTCCGGGGGCTGCGAGCCGAAAATCCTTACATCGGCAGCAGCATGCTCACCTTGAAGCCGGCTTCCGTCTCGAAGCTGATGGTTCCGCCGATTCCCCGGACTCTCCGGCGCATGCCGGAAATGCCCATCCCGTCTACAACCTTATCACATCCGATCCCGTCATCCGTGATGGTGCAGCGTACAAGCTGATTCATCACAACGATCCCGATATCGATGCGTTTACATTTTGAATACTTCATGGAATTGGTCACTGCCTCGAAGGCATTGTCCAAAAGCACCTCCCAGATCTCACTCCGGATCACCGACAGATCCCCTTCCGTGGTAAGCTCCGCTTCAACCCCTTTGTTATTACAGTCCGCGCATAACTCATAGAGCTGCAGCAGCGCCATTTTCTTCTTTTCCGGCCGCTCCTTCCGAAGGATCGCACGGATCTCATCCATGCCCGTACGAAGCTGATCAATCACGGACTGGATCATGCTCCGTGCTTTCTCCGGATCCTTATCCATGATCACCTTGCTGGCTTCCAGCTGATAGATCGAACCGTTGATATTATGCCCCAGTTTGTCATGCAGTGTCTGGGACAGGGCAGCCCGTTCCTCCAGGATATGATTCTCGGCCATGACCATATTCTTCTTCAGTTCCGCCTTCGCCGCCGTTTCACGGTTCCGGATATCACGTTTCAGTTCCTGCTGCGCAACCGTATCCTCGAAGACCTGTTTCTGGTAGGACGATACGATGAACTCGTGCTGCAGATAGAAGGTGATCAGCAGGGTGATCACAACAATCTGGGTAAGGTACCCCACCGGACTGTCAATGAATATAAGGAGATACGTCAGGGCATAGACCGCATAACGGGCCCTGATCAGAACAAGGTATTCGAAAACCAGCAGATCTCCCGCCAGGATAAATCCGCTTCCCCCGGCGATCATAAGTCCGATAAAAACGCCGGTTGCCAGGATCAGGAAAAGGGCCCTGGGTTTTCCCGTAAAATATTCCTTCATGGCCATGAAAGCAATAAAAAGCGAAACAAGCAGGAGTATCTCTACAGATACTCCTGTCCTGCCCGCTTTTTCAAAGTAGCCGTACATGCAGAACACAAGTACAAGCACCATCCGGACCATTGTAAAATAGTTGTTTTTCAGGAATTCCCCCATCCGCTCGACCTTCTTAACTTCAGCCCCAGACTGCCAAGACTGAGATTTATGATAAGATATGCTGCTGCTATACATATTAGCATAAAATAGGCTGAATTGTCTCCAACAAATATCTTTTCAACCCCCTTCAGGAACCAGGTCTGCGGCATTACCGAAGACAGTGCCTTCACGCCGGCCGATGCACCGTTCAGCGGGAAATAGAGACCGCTGAACAACGAGGAAAGACACCAGAGGGCAAATGCTGCAATATTTGCACTCATTACCTCTCCGATCAGGATTCCCACCAGCATGCTGAGGGACGAGAAAATCATACCGATCAGGAAAATGAGCAGCAGGAAGCTTCCCCTGTTCATCCCCATATCATCCACATCAAGGATCAGACTGCAGACTCCCATCACTGCGGTCAGCATCACGGACACGAGGAATGAGGTGAGAAACTTCGAACCGAAGTATTCCATCGATCCTGCTTTTGTCAGGTTGATCCTGGTATAAACACCGTTCTTCTGCTCCTGAATGGAGGTGTGTGCTACGAAGATCCCGCAGAATACAAATCCCAGTGTCATAAATGCAAATGCGTATCCCATCTGGGTTTTCTGGTTCGTCTTTTCCGTATCCAGAACAACTCCGTTATCACCTAAGGAAACCATTACCACCTTCTTTGACGGCAGATGGCTGTCCGCCTCCTTCAGAGCCGCCGTATCATAATTCATTTCCTTCATTCCGGATAACTGATCTTTTATCTCCTGCTCCAGCACATTTACACGGCTGTCCTCCGAAAGCACATAGACGGTCAGTGCGTCCTGAGTCTTTCCCTCCTTTACCAGCCGGTCAAAATCCGGGGCAAGCCAGACAGCCGCGCCCATCCGGTCTCCGAAGCCGTCGGTTTTGATCTGCTGATCCCGTACTTCCTTCGTCACCGGATCCGGGCTGCTCTTGCTGTCCGTAAGATTCACTCTGCAGATTCTGTAAAGGCCCTTGTCCGCCAGCTTTTTCAGGAAATATTCCGAAAGATCACTGTGACAGGCATCATATACCTTGATGACACATTCGCCTCTGCCTCCGAAATAAGCAACCTTCTGATCGATCGTATCCAGTTCACGGATCCTGCTGCCTGCGTATTCATCATAGCCACTCGACTCATAAGCCGCTGAGCTGTCGAAATTCGTCTTCAGGATCACCGTGGAAAGCAGCGGCGTAATAAGAAGGAAGAACCAGAATCCCCAGGTTCTGAGCAGAAGCTTCATACTTGTCTTCACTAATGTTATCATGCTCTTCCTCTCTTTCTGATCTTTCCGGCAAGGATTGAAACTGCCGAACTGACAACGATGATCGCCCCGCTATAGGCAAGCGCAGCCGGTACATGGTCACTGTTTCCGGCGCAGGACATTTCCACCAGGGAACGATTGATATGATAAATGGGTGACATCTGCTTCAGTCCCTCCGGAAGGGATGAGAACATATAGGTTTCAAAGCTTCCTCCGCAGAAGCCCATGATCCATACGATCATAAACATGGCAATGATCGTGATCACCACATTTTCCGTAATGTTATAAAACATTAGGCCGAAGGCGGTTGCCGCTCCGCAGGAGAAAAGAACTACCAGTGCCGAAAGCAGCGGACTGCCCCAATGGATCCCGAACATCAGGATCGTAAGGCCGATGGTAACTATGGTTCCCAGTACAACCGCCAGAAAGACCGGAACAAATCTGGACAGATAGAACTTTGTATCCGAGATGCCGGACACCTGGATCTTCTTGTTGATCCTGTATTTTTTCTCTGCCGTAAAGAGTCCCGCACCGCAGACGATGGCACACCAGCCTATGTAGATCACCTCTATGATCCCGTAATAATCCTTTGCACTGATGGCTGCCATAAAATCCGGATGCTCAGTCCGGATATCTATGGTGGAAGGATCTACATGACTGCCCTGCTTAGCCGCCTTCTCAAAGAAGGAGGAAACCAGGTATTCCAAAGCCTTGCCCTGTTCCGGGTTGTCCTGATCCCCATAGACCGTATAATGACCTTCCTCAAAGACCAGGAAGCCACCCAGTTCTTCTTCCCGGATCAGTTCCTCCGGTGTTTTCTGCTGATATTCATGAAGCAGGATCCCGTTTTTTTCTGCCACCTGTTTCAATGCGTTGATCATTTCAGCGGAAGTGCCCTCTCCTGCCACACGGTAACCGGCTTCGATCTTCCCGACATCCTCATATTTCTTCATCATGCTGTCAAATGCGCTGGAGAGCAGTGAGATAAGAATGACCGGAGTTGCGATAAACAGGAGAATATTCGTAATACTCCGGACCATGATCTTGAAATTGTTTTTGATCAGATATCGAATCATTTAGTAGTCCCTCAGTTTCTTTCCTGTCAGTGTAAGGAAGACTTCCTCGAGTGTGATGGAGGATGTGTCCTCCACAACCATCCGCTTCAGTTCTTCACTGGTTCCCGTTGCGATCAGCTTTCCGTTATCCATGATGGCGATCCTTGTACAGATTGCTTCAACCTCTTCCATGTAATGACTGGTGTAAATGACGGTTGCGCCCTTCTTGTTGGATTCCTTGATCTTGTCCAGGATAAAGTTTCTGGACTGGGGATCGATCCCCACCGTCGGCTCATCGAAGATCAGCAGATCCGGATGATGACCGATGGCACAGGCAATGTTGAGACGGCGTTTCATACCGCCGGAAAACTTCTTCGCGTATTCATTCTTCTTTTCCAGAAGCCCCACATATTCAAGGGATTCTGCGATCCGCTCCGAGAGAAGGCTTCCCTTGATCCCGTAAAGGGAAGTAAAGAGTTCCACATTTTCCCATGCCTTCAGATTCCCGTGGATGGCCAGATCCTGCGGGATATATCCCACCTTCTCCAGCAGCTCCTTCCGGTTTTTCTGGAAATCCTTCCCCATGAAATCCACCTCCCCGAGGGTCGGCCGGACAATCCCGCAGATCATGTTCATGGTGGTGCTCTTTCCCGCACCGTTCGGTCCCAGCAATCCGAAGATCTCGCCTTCCTCGATCTCCAGATTCAGATTATCCACCACGACTTTATTGTCGTATTTTTTTGTAAGGTCTTTGGTCTTCAGTATGATTCCCATAACGCATCTCCTCCGGACCCCTCAGGATCTAAATAGAATAAGTGTGCCAAATGAAACATTCTTTCTGTTCCATCTGACACACTCATTATAAACAACCGTTTTATCGGGTTGTAGTGAAAAAAGATACTATTACCATATGACTTTCGTCATATTTTGAACCAAATTCTTCATGTCACATCCCGAAGCCGGTATGCCACGGGCTAAGGTCACGGGCTACAGGCCGAAGAATTCCATCACGTATTTGTTTGCAAGGCTCATGTGCTGTGGGTTATGGAATCTGTGATCCGCTCCCTCCATGGGAATAAACTCCAGCAGACTCTCTTCCGCAAATGTAACGCTGTCCCCGAAGGGAACCACTTCATCCGCCGTTCCGTGAATGATCAGGATATCATCCGCATAGTCCATGAAATCCTTCTTCCTGAGATCCGCCTCCTTCAGGGATTCCAGGAACTCCCCGGTCACATTGACCTTCCGTTCAAATCCGACCTTGATCTCCTTTCCCTTCATGGCCTTTTCGTAATCGTCAGACTGCATGATATTCTTCGTGATCACATCAAACATGTCCACTGCCGGACAGCGCAGCGCGGTTTTCCGAAAAGGACTCCCGTGTTCGGAAATATACTTCAGGAACAGATACCCTCCGAAGCTGGTTGCATAACCATATAATTCGGAAATGCCATATTCGGTTGTTACGGTATTCAGCACCAGCTCCAGATAGGTTTCACAGTCTTCCAGGGTTATCTTCTTTTTCACATCGTCCCCGTGACCGGGCCAGTTGAATACCACGACCATCAGGTCCTTCCTTTTTGACAATGCTTTTTCCGCAAATACCGCTGCCGCATTGTTGTCCTTATGCCCGGAAAAACCAATCCCGAAAATAACCGCCTTTTCTGCCTTTTTCAGATCCGAATAATACATCTTGCAGCGGATGTTATGCCCCTTTTCGTTGATCTCAAAATACTTCTGCATCCTCTGTCACCTTTCCGCGCCGTCAGCCATCCATGCTTCAGCCATCCATGCTGTCAGTCAATCACTCCGTCAGCAGTTATTTCAGATATCCCTTTGAATCAAAGGTATAGAGCTTCCCGTCGATCTTATAGGTACCGCTCTTTGCATACCATCCGCTGGTATCACCATACCACCAGCCTTTGGCATTCTTCCGCCAGCTTCCCTTGTACTTATAGGTCTGGGTTCCGTTCTTTCCGAGCCAGAGACCCTTTACCCACTCATTCGAAGCCATAATACCGTTTGCATCAAAGTAATACTTCTTTCCGTTGATCACTGCCCACTTACTCTTCAGGTAGTTTCCCTTGGTATCCTGATAGCGTTTTCCTTTTGACGTGGTCTTCCAGCTGTATTTATAAGCATGGGTACAGGTTCCGTTTGCATTGAACTTATATCCCATAAGCCATTCATTTTCCGCCCGGATACCGGTGGACTTAAAGTAGTATCTCTTTCCGTCAATGGTTGCCCACTTTTTCTTCAGGTAATTTCCTTTGGTATCCTGATAACGCACGCCGTTCTTCGTTGTTTTCCAGCTTGCCTTATACGGATGTGCCATAGTCCGGAAACCGTCTTTTCCATACCAGATCCCGTCTACCCACTCATTGGAATATGCCTTCTCTCCTTCCGGCTGTATTACATTTGCCTTGATTCCTGCAAAGAGATACTTATCCTCTTCATTCGGCGTCCATGCGATCACATAACATACTCCGTTATATGCCGCAGTCACGATGCCCTGTACCTGCCGCTCGGAAAGGATCTTCGACTGTTTTGTCACCTTCTTTCCGTCATAGGAGATCAGATAACTGTCTGTTACGACCTTTCCTGTTTCATCATTGATCGTCATGCCGAATGTCAGCATTCCTTCCTCCGTGGCAACACAATTGTTTGAACAAAGTGTACCGTGCGTCAGATCCTTTAATTGATCCGAGATATTGATCTCATCCGCTGATTTCGGTACTGCACCGTTAAACCTCGCAATCGTAAACAGCATTCCTACGCTTGAATCAATTTTATCCCCCGGAAGCGAGTAAAGCGTTCCGTCCTTACCGACACAAACAGCAGGTCTGAGTCCGTTGATCCTTACAGATGACTCTTTTATCGTGGTGATCTTCATGGTTGTCGGGTCTAAACGACGGATATCCGGAATACCTGCAACCATTTTGCCGTTTCCGTACATTCCTTCCTGCCCGCCGATCAGAAAGAGGCCGTAACCGTTATTCACCAGACGGAGATTGTTTTCCCAGGCCTCAGACTTGGTCTTTTTCCATGTGATCGTTTTTGCCTTCGGATCAAATGTTCCGATCGCCGATCTGTTACCGGTTTCATTCATGGCGGTAAAGATGACCTTTCCGTTCCATGCAGCGGCTCCGGTGGTTACCGTATATTCCTTGCGGGTACAGATTTCTTCCCAGGCACCGGTGCTGATCTTATAACTGAATACGGCGGTTCCCGTATTTAACATCTCAACCAGCACATAAAGGTATCCACCGATACCTACCATCCCCCGGACGCTTCCGTTATAGAAATCGGCAAACTTTTTCCGTGCGCTTGCGCTGATCTGATAATCTCCTTCCTTAGAAATGGTGGCTCCGGGAAGCTTCAGCCGCGGATACAGCTTCGTTGCTGCTCCCAGCCGGAAGTATTCATGCCCTGTGCCCTTTGCCGATGTTATACTGATCTCATGTTCTCCGGCCTTATACCCCTTCGGGACTTCTACGGTGATCTTCTCCTGACTCCAAGTCTTTACCGTACAAGCCGTACCGTCCAGAGTCAGCGTTCCGGTCTGTTCTCCGAAGAAGAAGCCTTCTACCGTGATCGTGCCGCCTGACAGCGCTGCTTTCTGCGGAACCGGAACGGTATCTTCGGCAATTGCCTTATCCAGACGGAAGATGCCTCCGGACACACATTTATCGGAAAGTCCATCCACAGGAAGAATACTTCCTGTTACTCTTGCTGCCAGCTTCGCGGGAGAATCCTGCGGGAAGACCGCCGAAAGAACCGCTACGCTTCCGGTTACCATCGGTGCAGCCATGGAAGTACCGCTCCAGCTTTCATAGTTCTCAGTCATATCATGCAGCCGCATTTCCCTGAGATCAAGAACCCCCACTGCTTTATCTTCCGGATCCATGATGTAAAGCCGTAAAACAATCTCCACATTCTTTTTTTCATACAGATATTCCGAATCCGGATAAAGGAATCCGATCCTGCTGAGGCCGGCATAGAAATCCATGTCCTTCTCAATGATAATGTTTTCTTCACCATCGGAAGTTCTTTCACAGATGGAATATGTCATCCCTCCGGGCTGATCTGAGTAGAAAGCAAAATATCCGCCCTGGCAGGAAGAAAGATCCTCAAACTGCTTCGTGGAAAGCACGATCTCCTTATCATTTTCGTCCTTCGGCGTCACATGAAGGACTTTTTTTCCGTCTCCTGCCACTGTCAGGGACAGATTCATCGTATCACCACCCAGTCCCAGGCTGGGATCCTCCACCGTATCCTTAATGGAATAATCCACCTGACACGGCTGTCCGTTTATATTCAGAACCGATGTGGTTTCCGTGGGAACACCCTTACCCATCGGGACCGTTGACATGATATCCACACCCGGAGCAAACACATCCACATCCCGCGTTCCGTAGTTGGAGAAATCTGCGATCTCACCGTTCACGTCACTTGCGCCCACGACGATCGAATTAACCGGGTGTCCGTTATAAATGGATGTAGAATTTGAAATGTTCAGGTTTTTACTGTCATTTCCGGCTGAAAAAACGGTCACAATGCCATTTTTTCCTGCCTCTTCCGCCATGACACAGTTCGTGAGTGTTGTGACTGTTCCGCCGTAGGAATTGTTTGCTGCCACAATATTTACACCGGCTTTTTTTGCAGCCAGCAGGTATTGATATCCGCGAACAACTGAATCCTCCGGGAATTCACCCTTCTCGTTTGACATTTTGACAGCCATGATCTTTGCACCGGATGTAACTCCGCTGACACCGGTCTTATTCCATGCAGCCGCAACGATCCCGGCACAGTGTGTACCGTGTCCCGCATCATCCATGGGATCTGCCGTATCATAGCGGTCTCTCTGTGCATTTACCCATGCACTGTTATAACCATAGGTTCCGCCACCCATGGCAACCAGTTCCGGATAATCCAGACCCTTGTTCCACATAACAGACTTCAGATCTTCATGTGTATAATCCACACCGGTATCCATAATGGCTACAACCTGCTCGGAGGTGTCAACCGGCGGTGTGGGTGTGTCGCCACTGTAGGTATTCCAGCCATCCGCACCGATCCCGTACGTTGTGTCCTCGCCCCACTGCTTGTCCGTAAGATCCTCTGACTGTGCACTGAAAATGTAGTTCGGCTCTGCGTAGATCACATCATCCCGTGCTTCCAGCTCGGCGATCAGTTCCTCTGTCGAAAGATGATCCGACTGAACCAGCGTGATAACGCCCGGTAATGCTTCCTTCTCTTCCTCTTCTTCCGTCTCTTCATCATCCGCGGCATCCGGATTTTCTTCCTCTTCCCGTAATTCAACCGCGGCGCTTGCATCATCAACCACCAGAAGTGCTTCCGCTTCATCAACCGGACTTTCATCCTCCAGCGTATCTTCCGCTTCCTGCTTTACCTTTTCCTCGGAGGCCGAAGTTTCCGTATCCGCCTTATAGCAGACGATGGCTTCCCCCTCAACGTAATCCCGTGACGGGACCGCATCATCCGCGGTCAAAACAGAAACCTTCCCTGTCATTTCCCCGGTGTCGGAGACGGTAGCATATGCAGGAACAGAAGCCCCCAGCGTACCAACTGCCAACGCCAGTGACAACAATGCAGCAATCCATTTTTTCTTCATAACATACCCCCTGTTTCCTTTATAAATCCTGTTCAAGCGCCTTATCGTCCTGCTCAATGTCCGGCCTCTTCGTATATAGGAATGCAAGAAAGCGATCTACCGCTGCGTCCTTACGTTCCTTCGGAATATCCCGCCATTCTGAGTAACTATCGACCGAGGCCTTCAGTTGCTGATTCTTCATCTTGACTATCACTTTTCGTATATACATGTACTCGTACAGGCTCTTACTGGATACTGTAGAATAGTCATTCCCCCAAAGGGTCATGGATAATTCTCGAAGGAGAGGTTCCACATTTTCATACGCACCAAAGTACATGTCCATCTTTCTCTCTTCGGGTTTTGCATTGTTTCCGCCCACCGGTCCACATTGCGGACACCTTTCATGTTTATCCCCATCATAAAAATGCCCGTTCTCACATCTGGTAATATTCATTCTGTGCCCCCTTTCAGTTGCATATAATACAACCGCATATCGTTTCCTACTTGGTCCATTCAGATTGCAACCTTTAACCATATTAGGCAAGAAGTCCCCCACCTC
>CADBOV010000018.1 GCA_902796385.1 uncultured Lachnospiraceae bacterium | reverse complement strand
GCGGAGAGAATGGGATTCGAACCCATGCGCCCTTGCGGACAAACGGTTTTCAAGACCGCCTCGTTATGACCACTTCGATATCTCTCCGAATGATGAGCTATCGTTGTTCATACGTATGCTCGGCGCCGAAAATAGCGCAAAAAAATATCGCCGCCGTCATCAGCGGCATTGATTATCTTATCAAAATGACTACCCAATGTCAACCATTTTTTTAAAGAAATTTCAAGGTAAAAATGCATGAAAAAACGCCCGAATTTCGTGTAGTTTCGGGCATTTTTACAATAGTTTTCCCGTGGTACCACATCTTGCGGTCCCCACATTTTCCGGCCTATATATGGACTCCCGAACCGGCATTTACAGTAATGCTTTGGCCATCACCATATCTTCCGGCGTTGTGATCTTGATGTTCCGGTAATCTCCCGGGACCATGTAAATCCGCTGCTGCATATACTCTTCTACCAGCATCGTATCGTCCGTGATACCCGCACGCGGTTCCTTCCGGAATCTCCTGTGTGCTTCAATGATCAGTTGTTTCCTGAAGGTCTGCGGTGTCTGTACCTGATACAATGTGGATCGATCCGGTGTCTCAATCCCGAAACCCTCTTCATTTACCACCTTGATCGTATCTTTTACCGGAACCGCAACCGTACAGGCCCCATATTTTCCGGCCGCCTCAACGGATGCACGGATCATTTCTTCCGTAACAAACGGTCGTGCTCCGTCATGGATCATGAGAATATCCGACGGCCCCGCATTTTCCGCGCCACCCGTTGTCGAAAGGATGCCCTGCCAGACTGAGTCAAATCGTTCCTTCCCACCGAACACAATGGTATTTACCTTTGACAATGCGTATCTTTCCACCAGTTCCTTCCGGGCATACTCCAGATCCTCTTTGCGGATCACAAGAACGATCTCGTCCACCGACAAAGAGGCTTCAAATACCTTCAGCGCATGCGCCACCACCGGAATCCCTTCCAGATCCATATATTGTTTTGCTTTGTCACTCTTCATCCGGCTGCCGCTGCCGCCGGCAAGTACGATGGCTGAAACCATGTTTACTTCCCCTTATTAAAATCCAGTTCTAATATTTACGGCTTCCTGTTCCTGCCCGGCATCTGACCGTCATCTACCCGGCTTCTGCCCTGCTCCTAATCGGCTCCTGTCCGGCATCTATCTGGCACCGATCGGAAGTCCCGGAATGGCATTCAGCGTCAGATCATCCCGGATCCCGCGCATGTAATCAATATAACCGGCGGCGCCAATCATGGCACCGTTATCCGTACAATAGATAAATGAGGGACATACAAATGTGATCCCCTCCGCTTTTGCTTTCTCTTCCATCGCGTTCCTCAGCCCTGTATTTGCAGCAACACCGCCTGCCAGCGCCAGGGTTTTCACGCCATGATCCTTCGCAGCCTTTACCGACCGGTCCGACAGTACGTCGATCACCGCCTGCTGGAAGGACGCAGCCACATCTGCCTTGTTATATGGAATGTGCTTCATTTCACAGCCGTTCAGATAATTGAGGACTGCCGATTTCAGGCCGCTGAAGGAGAAGTCATAGGGCGCTCCCTCGATGGTCGCCCGCGGAAACTCGATGGCGTGCGGATTTCCCTCTCTTGCCAACTTGTCCACCTTCGGTCCTCCGGGATATCCCAGGCCGATGGCGCGCGCAACCTTATCAAATGCTTCTCCCGCCGCGTCGTCATGAGTCTGCCCGATGATCTCATACACACCGTAATCCTTTACCAGCACGATGTGTGAGTGTCCGCCGGAAGCTACAAGACACATGAATGGCGGTTCCAAGTCCGGATGTTCAATGAAGTTTGCAGAAATGTGCCCCTCGATATGGTGCACACCTACCAGCGGGATCTTCTTCGCATAGGCAATGGCCTTTGCCGCACCGACACCCACCAGAAGCGGTCCCACAAGTCCGGGCCCGTAGGTCACTGCGATGGCATCCAGGTCCTCCCATTTGCAATCCGCATCCTCCATGGCTTTCCGGATCACCTGATTTACCTTCTCTATATGCTTCCTCGACGCGATCTCCGGCACGACTCCGCCATACAGCGTGTGAAGCGGAACCTGGGAAAAGATCACATTTGACAGGATCTTTCTTCCGTTCACCACCACCGCTGCAGCTGTCTCGTCGCAGGAGGATTCTATTCCGAGAATTGTAATATTCTGTTTGGAATCATTTCTTTCTTCCACTCTTCTATTTCCCTTCGAAAATATCGTGTTTCTTCTTTTTTCGTAATGGCAATCCGATTAGTGTACTTATCGGAGTTTATGATTCTTCATCCTCAAAATTAAGAACCTTTGTCATCCGGTCCTTGCCCATCTCGGTGCGGGGGAAGATCTCACGCACCGCATCCAGATACTGCTTCGGTTTGATCAGGGACGGTGAAAAATGTGTCAGCCACATTTCCTCCACGTCCGCCTCTTTTGCAATCTCCGCCGCCTCGTACATGGTCATATGCTTCTTCTCGCGGGCTTTCTTAGCATCCTCCGGATCACCGTACATTCCCTCACAGATAAAAAGATCGGAGCCGATCGCATGTTCCGTGATGGACTGTGTAGGACGGGAATCCGTGCAATAGGTCACCTTAAGCCCCTTCCTGTCTGCTCCCATAACCATGTCACCGGTATATTCCTTCCCCTCATAAGTAACGGTCTGTCCCTTCTGGAGAGGATTCCACAGCTGTACCGGAAGTCCGAGAGCCTGTGCCGCTGCCACATCAAACTTGCCGCTCCGTGCCAGCTCCAGACTATATCCGTAACAGGTAATGTTGTGATTCACACGAAATGCCGTGATCTTAAGACCTACAAGATCCAGTATCTCTTCTTTATCATGTAGTTCGATAAACCGTATCTCGAAGGGCAGCTCCGGCGCAATGACGCGAAGAGAATTTACCACGCGTTCCACGCCCGGCGGACCTACAATGGTAAGAGGCTCGGTCCGCTCTGCATTTCCCATGGTAAGAAGCAGTCCCGGAAGACCGCTGATATGATCTGCATGATAATGTGTTACCAGCAGCACATCAATCGGCTTAAAACTCCAGCCCTGACGGCGAACCGTCAGCTGGGTTGCTTCTCCGCAGTCAATCATTACCGTACTGCCGTTATATCGCACCATAAGGGAGGTGAGGGCCCTGTTGGGAAGCGGCATCATTCCGCCGCAGCCAAGCAGGCAAATATCCAGCATATTTTTATTTCCTCTTAAAAGATTATTTCGTTTTTCACATCCGCCGCATCTGTTTCCATATTCACTGCGTCTGCTTCTTCATGACCACCGCGTCCTCTTCCGGATCACGATAATATTTCTTTCTGCGGTCGATCTCCAGGAATCCGCAGGTGGTATACAGTGTGATGGCAGCTGTATTCCCCGCACGAACCTCAAGGAAGATATCCTTCGGTACAAAGGATTCCTCTTCCACCGTCAAATGTCCTGTTCGTCGTGCAAGTTCCTCCATCAGACGCTTCGCAAGTCCCTGTCTCCGGAACTCCGGCAGGATCGCGATCCGGTGAAGCTCCGCTTCATCCGACGGATCGGCATAGATCAGATAACCTGCCGTCTTCTGCTCTTCTTCACCGACAATGAAGGAATCTGCCACATCTTCCTCGGCAACCAGCGGGCGGATCTCACCCTCTGTGGAAATGAGCAGGATATGATTGTACGGATACCGGATGCTGTCCCGGAGCATATCCAATGTCCATGCATCCGAAAAAAGTGTGCTCTCCATTTCCGCAAGTTCCTGTAAATCCTTCGCCTGCCGTGCCTTTGCAGCAGCCTCATGCTCTCTTTCCGCCTGGGATTTACGAAGGTAGATCGGTTTAAAATCATCCGCGCTCTGCATAACGGCATATGCTTCTCCCAGCGCAGCGACGGAGGCCGCCCTCTGCAGGGAGCTGTGCGCCGGCGCAAAGGAGAAAGGCACCTTGCACTCCTTCTCTATCGTTTCGCGGAATACCGGGACACCGTCTCCCAGAAATGTAACGGGCTCGCCATATATTTCCAGTTTTGCCAGAAGGTCTTCGATGGCAATGGCCATCTGATCCTCAACAACCCGGACCGGAGAACCCGGTTTCCCTGCCGGCGTTGTTTCCGGTTTCCCGGCACTTCCGGTTTCCCCGGAGTTGTCCACGCGGTAGATGCCCGTGTAGACCTGTCCTCTTCTCGCATCCATAATGGGAACGACAAGTCCTGCCGTTCCGCAAAGATTGTATGCCAGTCCTTCGCAGGTCGGGATTGGGATCACCGGCTTCTCAAGCGCCAGTCCCAGACCCTTCACCGTTGCCGCACCGATCCGGAGCCCGGTAAAGCTTCCCGGCCCTGCTGCCACGGCGATCGCATCCACATCCGAAAGCTGTATTTCACCGTCGCGGACGATCTGATCCAGCATCGGAAGCAATGTCTGTGAATGCGTCTTCTTATGATTCATGGTATATTCAGCGATCAGCACGCCATCCGCCACATATGCAACGGATGCCACCATGCCTGAGCTGTCGATTCCTATGATCTTCATATCTTTCCTCGTTAAAATGTTACTGTCTCCGGCGCTGCAGTAAAGGAACTGAATGTCGCGGTTGCATCTTTAAAATAGAAAACTGCCGTATTTCCGTCATCCGGATCATACATAGCCTTCAGCTCCGGGTATGCATCCAGCATGGAAACTTTTGCCTCACGCCGGTCATCCTGAACCAGCTCGCCGGCCACGCGCAGCCAGGTGCCATCCTTAAATGCACACAACTCAACCTTCGGATTTGCAAGCAGCTGCTTTGCTACATTTTTGGAAAGTCCTGTCTGGATATAAAGCTTTCCCTCGAAAATGTGCGCCGTGCCAAAGGGTCTTACCCTCGGCTGATCTCCCTCAACCGTTGCCAGATAATATGTTCCTGCATCCTTTAAAAACTGTACTACTTTCTCCATTTTCCTTCTCCTTTCCAATTACTGCCCAAATCCTTCCGTCATTCGCTTACCGGCTTCATCTCGCCGGTTTCGAAGTACCGCCTTGACCTTTCTCTTACTGCTTACGATATTTCTTCAGATTCCCGGAAAGGAACGGTCGGTATTCCTGTGTATACTGCACCACGCGGGACAGGATCGCAGATTTCTCATCCCCCAGTTCCGAAAGAGGCCAAACAAATGCATTGACCTTGCTGGTGTAGATCGCAACCATCTTTCCGGTCATCCTGATCTTATAGATCAACTCCCAGCCAATCTCCAGATGCTCTTCTCCCTGGCTGACCACCATCATCTCCGGAAGAAGCGTGTATTCGACGGGCTGCTGATATGACGGGCTGGTTTCCAGCTGTTTTTTCGCGCGGGATACCAGGGTGACAGGATTAAAAACAAGGCACAGCAAAGCAATGATCACGTAGGCAGCAAGCCCCGGAACATCCATATGTTCACGGAAGAAAATCTCTCTCACCGCCATTCCGATCCCTGCCAGTCCCAGCAGAATACTGAATATCCCGCTAAACCGCCTGTAGTAGGACGTAACCATAAAATTGGTCAACGCCTCCTTTGTCATGTTGATCTGAAACGTTTTTTCCTGTACCATATCCAATCCTCATCTGTCATGAACATCCGGCCCTGCGATATCATCCGGTCCTGCAATATCATCCGGCCCTGCGATATCACCCGGTCCTGCACGGTCTTTCCGGACCCATGCAATCGCCGATCTTTCCCAGCCGCTTTTCATTATAACATATACTGCCACAGAAACAAGAACGGGGACGTTCCCGCTGCCATTTCGGACAGAACAAACGCCCCCACCGTCTTACCGGCAGAACAAACGCCCCGCCGTCGTATCAGCAGAACAAACATCCCCGCTGCTTATATTAGTTGTTTCCAAGATCGAACTTGTCATGAATTGCATTCATGGCGCGCTCTGTATTCTTCTCGTTGATCAGAACCGTAACACGGATCTCGGAAGTAGAGATCATACGGATGTTGATGTTTGCATCGTAAAGTGCTTCGAACATTTTCGCTGCAACACCTGCATTTGTCTGCATTCCGGCACCTACGATCGAAACCTTTGCAACTTCCTTGTTTACATCGATGGATTCGCAGTCCATGTTTTCCGAAATGATCTTTGCAGCTTCATCCGCATCTGCGATACTGCATGTAAATGTAATATCCTTTGTTCCCTGACGTCCTACAGACTGGAGGATCATATCGATATTGATATTTGCCTTTGCCAGTGCATTGAACAGCTTAAATGCAACACCCGGCTCATCCTTAACGCCGATGACTGCTACTCTTGCGGCATCCGTATCACAGGCTACACCGCTTACGATCATTTTCTCCATCTTATGTCCCTCCTTAACAACGGTTCCTTCATTTGTATTCAAACTGCTGCGTACTACAAGCTGTACGCCGTATTTCTTAGCCAGCTCTACAGACCGGTTGTGCAGAACCCCTGCACCCAGAGTAGCCAGCTCCAGCATTTCATCATAAGTTACCATATCCAGCTTTCTTGCATTCTTTACAATGCGCGGATCTGCTGTGTAAACACCGTCTACATCCGTGTAGATCTCGCACTTGTCTGCATGCAGAGCTGCTGCCAGCGCAACTGCTGTCGTATCCGATCCGCCACGGCCCAGCGTGGTGTAATCATCATATTTGTTAACGCCCTGGAATCCGGTGATCACAACGATCTTGTGCTGCTCCAGTTCGTTCCGGATCCTCTCACAATCGATACGCTTGATTCGCGCATTTCCATAAACGGATGTGGTGTGCATTGCTACCTGGAAGGCATTCAGCGAAATGGACGGAATTCCGAGATTCGCCATAGCCATGGACATCAGCGCAACCGACATCTGCTCACCGATGGTATAAAGCATATCCATCTCACGCTTCGGCGGATTCGGATTGATATCCTGCGCCATGGTGATCAGTTCATCCGTGTACTTTCCCATTGCGGAAAGAACAACAACTACATCATTTCCCTTTTTGTATTCTTCGATACAGCGGTTTGCTACATTGTAAATGCGCTCCTTGTTTGCAACCGAAGTACCTCCGAATTTCTTAACTACCAGCATATATCCTCCTTGTTATGGGCTTGTCCTTTATGGAAATGCCCTGAGTTTACAATGATCTGTCAGTCCCGGCCGTGCGGTTTACCGTTTATCACGACCTGTCAGTCCCGGCCGCGCGGCTTACCAGTTGAGACGAAGTGTCTGAATCACGGTCACGTCTGCCTCTTCCGCTGCCTTTGTCAGTTCCTTCCTGCTGACCGGACCTGTTATAAATGCGGTCTCGCCCGTTACGCCCGCCGGAGCATCCAGCACGCCTTCTCCGCCGAGTGCTGTGGCAAGTCCGGCTGCCTTTCCGGCATCCTTTTCCTCCAGGCGCACCAGATAGCGGAACGGGTACTCCTCTGCGTCTCCCAGAACCCGCGGTTCCGGATCCCAAAGGATATCCCGGTGCTGTCCGAGTCTCCGGATGCAGTCCTCGATATCCGATACGACCGCACTGGCTGTTGCCAGTTTTCCGGCACCCTGTCCGTAGAACATTACATTTTCAAGCATATCTCCATGCAGCTTGATCGCGTTGTAAACACCATCCACTGCATAAAGCGGATCGCCTTCCGGAACCAGGAACGGAGCAACCATGGCATAAACCTTTCCGTCCTTCCTTCTTGCAGTACCCAGGAGTTTGATCGAAGCAGACAGTGCCTTTGCATACGCAAATGCGGTTTCGTCGATCTTCGTGATCCCCTCCATGGGAAGATCCGCGAAATTCACCTGTTTCTCAAATGCCAGAGATGCGAGGATCGCGATCTTTCTTCCGGCATCATGGCCTTCAACATCGGCCTCCGGATTCCGCTCCGCATATCCCTTATCCTGCGCATCCTTCAGCACCTCGTCAAAGGGCAGGCCCTCTTTATCCATCTTTGTCAGTATATAGTTTGTGGTTCCGTTCAGAATTCCGGATATTTCATCAAAATGATCCGCTGTCAGACATTCGATCATCGGCCGGATGATGGGAATTCCTCCGCCGACGGATGCCTCAAAGAAGAAGTTCGCATTATTCTCGGCTGCAAGGCGGATCAGCTCAGCACCCTTCGCCTCAACCAGCTCTTTATTTGAAGTACAGAAGCTGATCCCTTTTTCCAGAGCCTGCTTTGCAAATGTATATGCAGGCTCGATACCGCCCATCGCCTCTGCGATCACGCGGATCTCGGGATCATTTACGATTGTCTGGAAATCATGTACCAGCACCTTTTCGACCGGATCTCCCGGAAACTCGCGAAGATCCAGAACATATTTCAGATTTACGGCATCACCGGAACGACGGCTGACATGGCTGTTATTCTCTGTCAGGATCTGAACAACTCCGCTTCCAACCGTTCCATATCCAAGCACTGCTACTGATACCATACTTTCACCTCTACTCTCGTGTTTTCTTACTTATGATCATCCTTTTCACAACCGTCCGGCTGCCATGCTCGCGCATGTATGACCCGGCAAATTCCGGCTGCTAACGGGTTTCGTTATTATTGATCGCCATATCCCGCAAATATGCATTGATGAAGGGATCGATCCCGCCATCCAGGACACGCTGTGCATCTCCCACCTCGCAGTTGGTCCTGTGGTCCTTGACCAGTGTGTACGGCTGGAGAACATAGGAACGGATCTGACTTCCGAATGCATTGTCCGTAACCTCTCCGCGGATACCGGAAAGCTTCTCCATATTCTTCTGCTGTTCCAGAAGAAACAGCTTTGCCTTCAACATTTTCATGGCTTTGTCCCGGTTCTGGAACTGGGACCGCTCATTCTGGCATGCAACCACGATTCCCGTGGGAAGATGCGTAAGACGTACGGCTGATGATGTCTTGTTGATGTGCTGTCCGCCGGCACCACTGGACCGGTAGGTATCCATTTTCAGATCTGCTTCGTTGATCTCGATCTCGATATTGTCATCCAGTTCAGGCATGACATCCAGCGATACAAAGGAGGTCTGCCGCTTGCCCACTGCGTTGAAGGGAGAGATCCGCACCAGACGGTGCACACCCTTCTCCGACTTGAGGTAGCCGTAGGCGTGATAGCCGTTCACCTGAAATGTAACCGACTTCAGTCCCGCTTCATCACCGTCCTGATAGTCCAGAACCTCCACGCTGAACTTATGCTTGTCAGCCCAACGTGTATACATACGGTAGAGCATGCTTGCCCAGTCGCAGGACTCCGTTCCGCCGGAGCCCGCATGAATGGTAAGCACGGCATTGTTCGTATCAAATTCTCCGGAAAGCAGTGTCGCTATGCGGAATTCATCGAAGGTTTCGCTGAATTCCTCCAGCATCTGCCCGGCTTCCTCCACCAGTTCGTCATCACCGGCTTCCTCCGCCATTTCCAGCATGGCGCCGATGTCTTCATAGGAACTGTAGAGCTTTCCGTAGTCCTGGATCGTGTCCTTCAGGTTTTTGATCTCCTTCATGACCTTCCCGCTTTCCTGGATATTCTCCCAGAATCCGGGCTCCTCGGTGCGTTTTTCCAGCTCGGCGATGCGTTCCTCTTTTCCGGAAATGTCCAGCGATTGACGGACTTCTTCCAAGGGCTTTTCGTATTCACTTAGTTTGAATTTATATTCGTCGATCGCTAACATGGTGTCACCTCGAAATCATAATTTGTGCGACGAAGACCGTCATACCCTGTGGCCAGAGCTTGATAGTATTCCACATTCTGACGGCGCTGAAGGGTTCGCTTGCCGTGCTGCGTTGCCTACGGCAACTCCGCGCGTCAAGCTCCACCTACGAGAATCTGCAAAGCAGATTCTCGGCTTTCTTCGTCGCTACGCGACGAAGACCGTCATACTCGGCCGTGGCAGAATTTATACTTCTTGCCGGAGCCGCACGGACACGGATCATTTCTGCCCACTTTTGCTTCCTTCCGCTTCTGCGGAGCCTTCTTCAGGGTATCGTCCTTATTTGTTCCGGTTTCCTTTGCTACCTGCTCACGTTCAACCTTTTCTTCGATCCTTACATGCATGATCATGCGTGCAGTATCTTCCTTGATGGATTCCATCATTGCATTGAACATATCATAGCCGGCAAGCTTGTATTCTACTACCGGATCACGTCCACCCATGGACTGTAAACCGATTCCCTGACGCAGCTGCGCCATGTCATCGATGTTGTCCATCCATTTCTTATCAACTACTTTAAGAAGGATGACACGCTCCAGTTCACGCATAGCCTCTTCGCTCGGGAACTCTTTCTCCTTCTCTTCGTAGAGTTCTTTTGCCTCATCCAGCAGGCGCTGCTTGAAATCCTCTGCACGGATTCCGTCCTTCAGTTCCTCCTCCGACAGTTCGATCGGCTCCAGCGGAACGATGGGGCGCAGTGTATCATTCAGCTCCTGAATATCCCATTCAGACGGGCTGACTTCATTTGAAGCTACCTTATCTACATAGCGGGAAACCGTATCCTGTACCATGTCGAAAACCGTACTTCTCATATTTTCTCCATCCAGTACCTTACGGCGTTCCGCGTAAATAACTTCTCTCTGATCATTGTTTACCTGATCGTATTCCAGAAGATTTTTACGGATCGCAAAGTTGTTGGACTCGATCTTCTTCTGGGCCTTCTCTACGAATCTGGTAATACTCTTATGCTGGATCTCCTGTCCTTCCGGGATACGCAGTGCATCATAGACACCCATAACTCTCTCTGAACCGAAGAGACGCATCAGATCGTCCTCCAGAGACAGATAGAACTTGGAATCACCGGGGTCTCCCTGACGACCGGAACGACCACGCAGCTGGTTATCAATACGACGGGATTCATGACGCTCTGTACCGATGACCTTAAGACCACCCAGTTCCTTTACGCCTTCTCCCAGCTTAATATCGGTACCACGGCCGGCCATGTTGGTGGCAATGGTTACATTTCCCTTCTGACCTGCATCTGCGATGATCTCGGCCTCGAGTTCATGGAACTTCGCATTCAGCACCTTATGCGGAATGCCGCGCTTCTGCAGAAGACGGCTGATCTCCTCGGAAGAGTCGATATTTACGGTACCTACCAGGACCGGCTGTCCCTTCTCATGTGTCTCCGCAACCTCTTCAACGATGGCATTCAGTTTTTCCTTCTTGGTTTTGAAGATCGCATCATCCTGATCGATACGCGCAACCGGAAGGTTGGTCGGAACTACAACAACGTCCATGCTGTAGATCTCACGGAACTCTTCTTCCTCGGTCTGTGCGGTACCGGTCATGCCGGCTTTCTTTTCATATTTATTAAAGAAGTTCTGGAATGTAATGGTAGCAAGTGTCTTGGACTCGCGCTTAACCTTTACATTTTCCTTTGCCTCGATACACTGATGCAGACCGTCATTGAAACGACGTCCCGGCATGATACGACCGGTAAACTCGTCTACGATGAGGACTTCATCATCCTTTACCACGTAATCCTGGTCTCTGTGCATCAGGGCATGTGCCTTCAGGGCCTGGATCATGGTATGCTGGATATCGATATTTTCCGAATCCGCCAGGTTTTCGATGTGGAAGAATTTCTCGATCTCCGCAACACCCTGTTCGGTCAGAACTACATACTTATCCTTTTCATTTACAAGGTAGTCGCCGTCTTCCTTTACGGAATTACCCATGATGGCGTCCATCTTGCTGATCTCGGTGGAAGCTGTACCGCGCTTCATGCGGCGCGCGATATAGTCGCACATTTTATAAATGTCGGTGGATTTTCCGCTCTGTCCGGAAATGATAAGCGGTGTACGCGCCTCATCGATCAGGACCGAGTCCACCTCGTCGATGATACAGTAATGCAGAGAACGCTGTACCAGCTTCTCCTTATAGATCACCATGTTGTCACGAAGGTAGTCGAAACCGAGCTCGTTGTTCGTGATGTAGGTGATGTCGCAGTTGTACATCTCTCGACGCTTGTCATTGTCATCCTGGTTCAGGATCACGCCTACGGTAAGGCCCAGGAAACGATGGATCGCGCCCATCCACTCCGCGTCACGATTAGCCAGGTAATCGTTGACGGTTACGATGTGCACGCCCTTTCCTTCCAGCGCATTCAGGTAAGCCGGCAGGGTGGAAACCAAAGTTTTACCTTCACCGGTACGCATCTCTGCGATACGTCCCTGGTGCAGGATCACACCACCGATCAGCTGTACACGGAAATGCTTCATTCCCAGCACACGGTAGCCCGCCTCACGAACCACGGCAAAAGCCTCGGGAAGGAGATCATCCAGTGTCTCTCCCTTCGCAAGGCGCTCTTTAAACTCTGTGGTTTTTGCTTTCAGTTCCTCGTCCGTAAGCTTCTGCATAGCTTCGTCGTAGGATTCAATCTTCTTTATGATCGGTTCGATCTTCTTCAGTTCCCGCTCACTGTGCGTACCGAAGAGCATTTCGCCAAGACCCATATCTGTCCTCCGTATC
>CADBOV010000017.1 GCA_902796385.1 uncultured Lachnospiraceae bacterium | reverse complement strand
TAAGGGATGATGAAGAAAGTAACAAAGAAACTGGCACTTGCTCTTGTAGCTGCTATGGTTATGGGTATGTGCCTCGTAGGATGCGGTTCTGTACAGAAGAACGTTGACGGTGACTGGACAACATCCACGATCAACGGTAAGAGCGTTGAGGAATATGCTGCTGAGACAGGCACAAATGTAGCAGGTGCTGCAAGCAACCTGAACATCAAGGATGGTAAGGCAACTGTTTCCAACTCTGCTATGACCATGAACTATGATGTTGAGTACAAGAGTGATACCGCTGAAGTTAAGCAGAACGGTACTGTTGTTCTGACACTGAAGTACAACAAGGATGCTGATACACTTTCCTACAAAGTTGATGTAAACGGAACAACGAATGAGTACGTAATGAAGAAGGGTACATCTGAGGTCGGTGCTGCAAGCCAGGGTGGCGAAGAGCAGCCGGCAGAAGGCGGCGAAGAGCAGCCGGCAGAAGGTGGCGAAGAGCAGCCGGCAGAAGGCGGTGCTGAAGAAGGTGGCGCTGAAGAAGGTGGCGCTGAGGAAGGTGCTGAGGAGTAATCTGATTTTCATATGATCAGGCTTTGATGTATCGATGGACAGGTGTGGAGCCTACGTGTTCCACGCCTGTTTTTTCTTTCAAAAAGGTGAGTTCACTAACCCGCATACCGGATGCGGATGGAGAATGAGATGTGGAGGAGATAAAAATGTCGAGTGAAGAAACAAAAGAAGAAATGAAGAATACAGCTGAGGAAACTCCGAAGAAGAAGTCGTTTATCAGTGAAGGAAAACTGGAAATGCTGATCGCTATTTTCCTCGGTATCACGGCACTTCTTACTGCATGGGCAACCTGGATCGGTTCTCTGCATGGAGGTAATCAGGCAACAAATTACACAAAGAGTAATAATACCGCTTCAGATGCAAACTCCATGTATAATGAGGCTTCCCAGAGTCTGGTGCAGGATATGATGACCTGGAACATCATTACGGATTATAAGTTTGATATGTTGCTGGCAGAGGCAAAGGGTGATTCCGTAGAGGTTAAGATGATCGAAGAAAAGGTTGATCAGATCGTTGAAGACAGCTGCACGGAAGAATTCCAGGAAGCCATTACCTGGGCGCTTGAACAGGAGGAAGATGTCACTCCGTTCATGAAGAAGGGATTTATCGAAAGTTACTATGCAGATGCAAATGAAAAATATGCGGAATCTCAGGAACTTCTGGAACAGGGAATGCAGGATAATAAGAACGGAGATACCTATAACCTGGTAACCGTTATCTTCTCACTGGTTCTGTTCCTTCTCGGTATTGTGGGAATATTTAAGAATATCCCGAACCGGTTTGTTGTATTCGTTATCGCAGTGATCCTTCTGATCCTGGGTACGATCTTCATGCTCCGGATACCGATGCCGACAGGTTTCAGCCTCGGAAGTTTCTTTAATTAAATGATCTGAGAATATACAAAGTAATTGCTACGTAAAGATACATAAAATAAGAAGGTCATAAATATTAAAAAGGGATGAAGTTATGAGAAATAAACACTATTTCAGAAAAAAACTGTTGGCCGCTGCTGTTTCGGCCAGTATGATCCTCGGACTTGCAGCCTGCGGTTCATCGGATTCTTCCAAGGAATCCGATGATACCTCAAGCTCTGCAGGAACAGAAGCGGATACGGAAGAGGACACAGGTTCTCCTTCCAGATCCGCGGAGATCAATCCGATGCAGATGAGCGTAAATAAGGAAAGCGGAGAAATGACCATTACCCGTCCGGAGATCGAAGGAAAATCCATGGGTGAGGATGGAACATGGACCATTTTCGTTTACCTCTGCGGATCCGATCTTGAATCGGGAAACGGAGCCGGTGTGGCTGATATTACCGAAATGGCACAGGCTACGGCAAATGAGAAGGTTCGCTTTGTTGTACAGACCGGTGGTGCAAGCACCTGGAATTATGAAAGTATTTCACCGGAAAAGTCACAGCGTTTTATCGTTGAAAACGGTGATATTACAAATGTTTATGAAGAAGATGATGTCAGCATGGGTGATCCCAATACACTGACAGAATATCTGACCTGGGGTGTTCAGAATTATCCTGCGGATAATATGGGTCTGATCCTCTGGAATCACGGAAACGGAAGTATTTACGGTGTCTGCTTTGATGAGCAGCATGAGAGTGACGCTCTGACACTCCGTGAGATTGACAGCGCGCTTCTTACCGCACAGCAGTACATGACGGAGAAGTGGGAGTTCATCGGCTTTGATGCCTGCCTGATGGGAAATATCGAGTCGGCAAACATTCTGGCAAACTATGCGAACTATATGTATGGTTCGGAAGAAGTTGAGCCGGGTGCCGGATGGAACTATGTAGAGATCGGTAATTACCTGGCACAGAATCCGGGTGCATCCGGAGCTGATCTGGGACCGACTGTCTGCGATTCCTTCTATGCCGGTTGTGAGGCAGCCGGTGACTGTGACGTATGTACTCTGTCCGTAATCGACCTTTCCAAGCTGAATGAAGTGATCACAAGCTTCAATACATTTGCAAAGGATCTTTATGAACAGGGCGAAGATGCCGACACACTGTCAGGCATGATCCGTGAGATTCACAGCACTGAGAACTTCGGCTCGAACAACGAGAACGAAGGATATACAAACATGCTGGATCTTGGCGGGCTCGTTTCCGCCTGCGGTTCTTATTCCGCAAACAGTGACGCGGTAGTTTCGGCCATCAATGATGCGGTAGTCTACAAGATCCACGGCGCGAACCATCCGAATGCATGCGGACTTTCCGTTTACTATCCGCTGTCGGTACGTGGTTCGGAGGAGCTGAAGACATTTAGTGACATCTGTGTCAGCCCGTTCTATCTGTCCTTCATCGATCGTCAGGATTACAGTGCAGCTTACTACAGCAATGACGAGAACAATCAGCAGGCAGAGCAGGACAGCCAGGCTTACCATGATGAGAAGAACGGCATCTACTATTTCACTTCTGATGATGTTCAGTATTGCTACTATGAGGAGTCCCAGACTTACTACAAGTACAACGAGGAAACAGGAGAATGGGAAGCTGTTGAGGTAGAGAGCGAATCAGATGATTCCGAAGATTCGGATGATTCTGAGGAATCCGACGATTCCGACAGCTCTGAAGATTCCGGGGAATCCGATGATTCTGCGGGAACCAAGACAACCAAGAGTATTAAATTTGACCAGTTCCAGTATTCATCCTCAAAGAAGGCCAGCGGTGACTACAGCGATGCAGACCTTTATGACGCTGACGGAAACTGGAAATGGAACTCTGAATACAATTACGATTCTTCCACAAAGACTTATCGCAGTAAGCCCACGGAAACAAATCATTTTGATTATGCAGACAACTATGAGAAGAGTGGCGAAAGTAAGCATATCAAATTCCTGAAGAAGCCGGGCATTGACAAGGATACGGCATTTGGATTTACACTGACCAAGTATTCCCTGGATCGTACGGCGGATGTGTATGCAAATGTATATCAGATACTGAATGATAATGAAGTTCTGATCCTGGGTGATACCTACGATGTAGATGTAGACTGGGAGAAGGGTGTCTTCAAGGATATGTTTGACGGCTACTGGCTGTCACTTCCGGATGGACAGAACCTTTCCATGGTGATCGTTGATAAGAACGATGAATATGTAATCTTCACTGCTCCGATCAAGCTGAACGGAAAGGAGACAAATCTCCGTATCCGCCAGACCATAGCAGACGGAACGATCAAGATTGAAGGAGCATGGGACGGTATCGCAGAAAGCGGTGCTGCATCCAGAGATTTCAAGAAGCTGAAGGATGGAGATAAGATCATCCCGATGTACAAGAGCTTCACTATGGATAACAAGATGACAGAGACCGACTATGAAGGCAACGAGTTCACAGTCAGCGGAGAGCTGAAGCTGAATTACGGCCTGATGGAAGAAGGCGATTTCATGTATGCCTTCATTATCGAAGATATCTATAATGATTATCTGATGACGGATATGGTTGCATTTAATGTAGACCAGAACGGACAGGTTTCCTTCTACGAGGAAGACTGACATTAATACGGTTAACCTATATGCTGCATTGCGGCATATACGCTTAAACTTCCTTACCACCGGGGAGTCACTTCCATGAATTTCGGTTCATGGGGGTGGCTCCCTTTCCCTATGTACCGCACTTCACAGGATAGTTCAACTGTGCTAAACTGTGAATATGCACGGCGCAGAGCCCCGTGATGCAGCTTTCTGAAAATGGAGGTGATCGGAATGTCATTTAAGATCGTCCGGAATGACATTACAAAAATGGATACGGAAGCGATCGTGAATACCGCAAACAAGAATACGATCGTCGGTGCGGGATGCGACACAGCCGTCTACAATGCGGCAGGATATGAAGAACTTCTGTCATACAGGAAGGAACGGATCGGAAGCGTTCCCGAAGGAGAGTCATTTATCACACCGGGCTTCCGGTTGAAACAAAAATATATCATTCATACGGTCAGTCCCCATTTCATGGATGGAACGATGGGGGAAGAAGAAAAACTGAGGTCCTGTTACCGTAGCAGTCTCCGGATTGCAAGGGAACACGGCGTGCGCTCCGTTGCATTTCCGTTGATCTCCACCGGCAGCTTCGGATATCCGAAGGAAGAAGGCATGCGGATCGCATTGGACGAGATCCATGCATTTCTTATGAACAATGATATGGAGATCGTTCTGGTTGTATTTGATGAAGAGGGAACCAGACTCGGCGGAAAGATCTGGCCGGGACTGGAAGAATATATCGACCGGAATTACGTGGATGTGACAATGTACGCAGAGGGTATGTATTCTACCCCGGATGGCATGCCTTCTCCGCAAGGCGGAATGATGGGGCAGGGTATGCCGTCTCCGGGGGCGAGAAATGAGGCACCATACCACGCTCCGCTGCAGTCGCCGGGCGGGATAAAGCCGGAGAAGAAAGAAAGGCACGGTTCCATCTTCAAGAGAAAGAAAAAAGACACGCTTTCCGCAAACCGGATCGAGGCGGACTTTGCCGTGCAAGAAACAGGAGCGTTTGATCTGGAGATCGAACGTAAGCTGAATGAAAGGATGAAGCATCTCTCGGATACATTTTCACAGTATCTGATGTATCTGATCCAGTCGAAAAAGATGGAGAATGCGGAGGTATATAAGAGGGCGATCGTCGATAAGAAAACCTTCTCGAAGATAAAGAACAATGTGGATTATCATCCGCAGAAGCTGACGGCGCTCTGCCTTTGCATGGGAGCCTGCCTTAACCTGGATGAATCCAGGGATCTGCTGGCGAGAGCGGGATATGCACTTTCGCCCTGCGATAAAACGGATATCATTTTCTCTTATTTTATAGAGAATGAGATCTATGACATGATCGAACTGGATATCCAGTTGGAGGAGCATGGCCTTCCATGTATAATTGAATGACGTTATCAGGGCAGCCGGACCGAAAGGTCGCTTCCGCGGAGACCTTTTTTCAAAATAAATGTCTTATAATAAGCCCGAACAGTAAGAAAACCCCTGAAGGGGACACGAAAAAAGGAGGGCAAATATTATGAGAAAAGGTTTAACAGAAGTGGTTTTTATCCTGGACAGAAGCGGTTCCATGAGCGGGCTTGAGGCCGATACCATCGGCGGATTCAACTCCATGCTGCAGAAGCAGAAGAAGGACAACGAAGGAGACGTACTCATTTCCACAGTGCTTTTTGATGACGTGAGTGATGTGCTGTACGACCGGGTACCGATCAAAAATATCCGCCCGATGACGGACAGGGAGTATTATGTCAGAGGCTGCACCGCGCTTCTGGATGCGGTGGGCGGAGCAATCCATCACATCGGTAAGGCTCAGAAGGCGGCGGGATTTGACCGGCCGGAGAAGACCCTGTTTATCATCACCACCGATGGTATGGAAAATGCAAGCACCATTTATGATTACAAGCAGGTTAAGAAGATGGTGGAGAAGAAGGAGAAGAAGGGATGGGAGTTCCTGTTCCTGGGCGCAAATATCGATGCAGCCAAGGAAGCCGGTAAATTCGGGATCCGTGCGGAAAGAGCAGTCAACTATGAGTGCGACAGTGTAGGTACCGCAGTGAACTATCATGCGCTTTCCCAGGCGGTTTCCGCAGTCAGAAGATCAAAGAACAGCGCCGAGATGGGAGCGGCTGTGAATGCATGCTGCGCACCGATCAATGCAGACTATCAGAACCGCCACGGGAAGACCGTAAGAAAGTAGACGCCCGCCGCGGGAAATGGTATAATAAAATGTACGTTTGTCGTGCGAAAAAACCATTAACCGTTTAGCGAAAAAAGCCTGAAATTGGCGGGAGTCGATCGTATGCAGTTCCGTAAAACAAAGCTGAAAAACCATAGATCATTAAGAGGCGTTGCTGTATTACTGTGTCTCCTCTTTCTGCTGATGCCGTATCTTACGACACCGGTTTACGCCGACGAGTCCGAACCGAAGGTGGTGAGGGTCGGTTACTATGAAAATGAGGTATTTCAGGAAGGTGCTTCGGAGGGTGCTGTTAAGACCGGTTATGCGTATGAATATTACCGGAAACTGTCCGAATATACCGGATGGAAATATGAGTATGTCTACGGAAGCTTCGGAGACCTTTACGACAAGCTTCTCAGCGGAGAGATCGATCTTCTGGCAGGACTTGCCTGGAGAGAGGAACGTGCGGAGATCATCGGTTATCCCGATGCGATCATGGGAAATGAGTCCTATTATCTGGTCAAACATGATGCGCAGAAGGACATCACTCCGGATCCCGCTACACTGAACGGAAAGAAGATCGGTGTTCTCGACAGTGCCATGGTCGGTGTTCTGAACCAGTATCTGGAGGAACACAAGGTTCAGGCAGAGGTTGTTACATTTAAGGATCATGAGGATCTCTTTTCCTCCTTTGATTCCAAAAAACTTGATGTATTTGTTGCCGAAAGCGACGGGGCTTACGGAAGAGAGCATTCCGAGGTTCTGTGCGCTTTTGGCGCGTCTTCATATTATCTTTGTGTCAATAAAAAGCGTCCGGATCTGCTGCAGCAGCTGAACGAGGCGCAGACACTTCTTGCGGCGGAGGAGCCGAATTATCTGAATTCCCTCAGCTCGAAATATTATTCCCTCAGTGTTACGGCCCGTGCCTTTTCGGCAGCGGAGCGGGAATGGATGGAGAACCATGACCGGCTGACAGTCGGATATCTGGAGAACTATCTTCCCTACAGTGATACGGACGAGAACGGAAATGTGACCGGCCTGGTTCAGGATATCATTCCGGAGATCATGAAAGAACTCGGCATTTCAAATATCAGTGTTTCCTATAAGGGATATAAGAAATACGATGACATGATCGCGGATGTGACCTCCGGGACCGTTGATGTGGCATTCCCCGTCGGCGGTGGCCTTTATTATTCGGAGGAAAGCGGGATCTATCAGTCAAATGCGGTGGTTTCTGCCCCGACGGAGATCGTCTTCAAGGGAGATTACAGTGAAGACATGGTCGCACATTTTGCAGTCAATGAAAATAACCGGATGCAGTATTACTATATCCGGGCGAACTATCCGGATGCGAAGATCACGTATTATCCGTCCATAGATAAATGTCTCGAGGCCGTACTTTCCGGCGATGTGGGGTGCACCACGCTGAACGGCCTTCGTGCAAATGACATCCTGAAGAATACAAAGTATAAAACGCTTTCGCTCCGCCAGACCATGCAGAATGATGACAGGGGGTTTGGTATCAAGATCGGAAATGACGGGCTGCTGAAGCTGCTGAACCGGGGACTGAATGTGGTTGGTTCGGATTATGCCCAGAACATGTCCTACCGGTATACGGGAGGGCTGTATTCCTATGGATTCCTTGATATGATCCGGGAGCATCTGGCGCTCTTCTCGACCATTCTGGGAGTCATCGGAGCGCTTGTGATCATGCTTCTGATCCGGGATGCAAGACGTACCAGAAAGGAAGCGGCGGTGAAGGAACGGGCAAGACAGGAACTGGAGGAAAAGAACCGGGAACTGGCCGAGAGCAAGGAGGCCCTTTCCAATGCGCTGATAGCGGCGGAACATGCCAACCGGGCGAAGACCGTTTTCCTTAACAACATGTCCCATGATATCCGTACGCCCATGAATGCCATTGTCGGTTTCACGGCACTGGCGGGCTCCCATATCGACAATAAGGAACAGGTGCAGGATTACCTCGGAAAGATTGCCGTTTCCAGCCAGCATCTGCTGTCACTGATCAATGATGTGCTGGATATGAGCCGGATCGAAAGCGGAAAGGTGACCATTGATTCTGCGGACACACATTTACCGGATGTGATCCATGACCTTCGGACCATCATTCAGTCCAGCGTTTCTTCCAAGCAGCTGGAGCTGTTCATCGACACCCAGGATGTGGTGCATGAGGATATCATTACCGACAAGCTGCGGCTGAATCAGGTTCTTCTGAATATCCTGTCCAACGCCATCAAGTTCACACCGAGTGGCGGAACCATCAGCTTCCGCGTGATCGAAAAGCCTTCCGGCTCTTCGGAATATGCGAATTTTGAATTCCGGATCAAGGATAACGGAATCGGTATGAGCGAGGAATTCCGGAGTACCATTTTCGAAGCATTTACCCGTGAGTAGAGCAGTACCGTCAGCGGGATCCAGGGAACGGGTCTTGGCATGGCGATCTCGAAGAATATCGTGGATATGATGGGCGGATCCATTTCCGTGAATTCCGAGGAAGGAAAGGGAAGTGAGTTCATCGTGGAGCTTCCCTGCAGGATCAGCTCCGTGCGGACGAAGATCGAGTCCATCCCCGAACTGGAGGGTGTCCGCGCCCTTGTGGCGGATGATGATACGAATACCTGCCTTTCCGTCTGCTCCATGCTCCGTGAGATCGGAATGCGTCCGGACTGGACCAACTACGGAAAGGAAGCAGTGGTGCGTGCCAAGGAAGCGCTTGAAAATGCGGACGAGTTCAAGGCATACATCATTGACTGGATGATGCCGGACCTGAACGGGATTGAAACGGTACGCCGGATCCGGAAGGTGATCGGAGACAGCGCCCCCATCATCATTCTGACCGCATATGATTGGGCGGACATCGAGGAAGAGGCAAGGGAAGCCGGCGTTACGGCCTTCTGTTCCAAGCCGCTCTTCCTGTCGGAGCTGAAAAATGTACTGGCGAAGCCGTTCCGTGAACCGGAGGAAGAGAAAGAAGAAAAGAAACAGGAAGAACAACAGGACTTTACCGGAAAGCGGATCCTCCTTGCAGAGGATAATGAAATGAATCAGATGATCGCTACCGAAATCCTGCAGAGCTTCGGCTTTGAGATTGAGATCGCAGGTGACGGTGAAGAGGCCGTGGAGAAGATGGAGAAGATGCCGGCCGGTTACTATGATGTGGTCCTGATGGACGTGCAGATGCCGAAAATGGATGGCTACGAAGCTTCCAGAAGGATCCGGGCCCTGGAGGATCCGGAAAAGAATCAGATCCCCATCGTAGCGGTTACGGCAAATGCATTTGAAGAAGATAAGAAAACCGCTTTGGGATCCGGCATGAACTGCCACCTGGCAAAACCCTATGATATCAATGAGATCGTACAGACTTTGGGAGAACTTCTTGCGTAATGAAGGGGGAGATTTACGGATGAAGACGAAAAAAACCAATACGATTCTGATTGCTGCGATCGCGGGCATTACCACTATTTTGATCCTTGTGATCGGAACGATCTGGACAGGACGGGATGCAAAGAAATCCACGGAGGAAGCGGTGCGCTCGGTCAGCCTGATGTATATGGACGAGCTTGCCGGCCGCCGGGAACAGGTTGTGGAAGGAAATCTGGAGAACCGGATCCGGGACCTGAAAACGGCTCTCGGAATGATGACGGAAGAGGATCTCAGTGATCTGGATCATCTGCATGCCTACCAGCACAGGATGAACAAGCTCTACAATCTGGAACGGTTTGCTTTCGTGGATGCCACGGGGAAGATCTATGTATCCGAGGAAATCTCCGTGGGGATCGAGGAGTATCAGTTCGATCATCTGACCATTTCCCAGCCGGAGATCTCCGTGCTGAATCTGGATGTCGAAGATAAGAAAGCGGTCATTGCGGAACCGATCGATCCGATTTCTTTCCAGGGAGAAAAGCTGATCGTCTGCTTCATGGAAATCGATATGGATGAACTGCTGGCCGGCGTTTCTGTAGATGCACAGAACACGGATACGACGTTCTGCAATATCTACACCAGCGATGGCTACGCTCTGAGCAACACGGTACTG